>DASQFY010000174.1:0-14987 GCA_035632895.1 Candidatus Dormiibacterota bacterium | reverse complement strand
ATCCCGGGACGGTTCTCGGTTCGGCAGCGCGGACAGAGCGTGCTCTCGCCGGGCTCGGTGGCCGGCACGCTGTGGGCCGCCACCACCGGCGCGGCGGTTGCAGGCGGCGTGGCGTAGGCCTCGACCTCAGGCGGAGGTGGGCCGGCATCGGCATCTGCCGCCGGCGCGGCTTCGGCCTCGGTGGCATCGGCCTCCGGCGCAGCGTCGGGTTGAACGGCCTCAGGGGTGGAGGGTGAGGCCGCGGCACTCACGTCCTGGACCGGCCATGAGGCGGTCTCGAACTCGTCCTCGTCGTCGGGCCGCTCGTCAGGAGGCGCGTCACCACGCTCGTCAGGCGGCACGTCTCGGGGGTCGCGCTCGTCGTTCTGCATCGGGCGCTCAGCCTCCATCCGGACCGGGTGCGACGCTCCGCATCATAGCCGACGCTCCGCGACGGCTGGCTGCGCCACCAGCCAGCGCTCAAGGGAGCGCAGGATGCGCAGCCCATCGGTCCCGCCAACCTCCGCTTCCGCCGCTCGCTCGGGATGCGGCATCAGGCCGAGGACGTTGCCGCCCTGGTTCACGATCCCGGCGATGCCGTTCAGCGAGCCGTTCGGGTTCGCCTCGTCCGTCACGGCGCCGTCGCCATCGGCATAGCGCAGGACCACCCGGCCGCTGGCCTCCAGCTCGGCCAGGACGTCGGGGTCGGCGTGATATCGGCCCTCGCCGTGCGAGATGGGGAGGCTGACGAGGTCTCCGCTCGACAGCTCTTCCGAAGCCAGCCACGGACCGGCGCTGTGCTCGACGCGAAGCCACTGCCAGTCACAGCGGAACTGCAGATGATCGTTCCGGAGCAGGACGCCGGGCAGCAACCCCGCCTCGCACAGGATCTGGAAGCCGTTGCACGAGCCCAGCACCGGGCCGCCGCGCTCGGCGAAGGCCTGCACGGCGCCCATCACCGGCGAGAAGCGAGCGATGGCACCGGTGCGCAGGTGGTCGCCGTGCGCGAAGCCGCCCGGCAAGACGACCGCGTCGGCGTTGCCGAGCTCTGCGTCGGCGTGCCAGACAAGGCGCGCCTCCCAGCCCAGCAGGTCGGCGACATGCACGAAGTCGCGCTCACTCCAGGTACCGGGAAAGACGGCCACGGCCAACCGCGGACCGCGGCTCACGCGATCTCCTCCTCGTCGGGGATACCCTCGGCCTGCAGCTCCCAATCTGCGGTCTCCATCACCGGGTTGGCTAGCAGGCGGCGACACATGGTCGAGACGGCCTCCTCTGCGGCCTCCTGATCCGCCGCATCGAAGCTGACGCGCAGCAGCTTGCCAGCGCGCACCTCTCCCACCGACGGAAATCCGAGGGCGCGAAGGCCGCCCGCAATCGTCTGTCCCTCCGGGTCGGCGATGCCCGGCCGTAGCCGAACGTGCACGTCGGCCACCCAACGCACTAGGCCGATGCCTCCGCAGCCCGCCACCGCTCGCCGGTCAGCCGCTGGTAGGCGGTCGCGTAGCGATCCCGCGTCCCGGCGATGACCTCGTCCGGCAGCGCCGGTGCTGGCGGCTCTTTGTTCCAGCCCGAGCCCGCCACGAAGTCGCGGACGTACTGCTTGTCGAAGCTCGGCGGGCTGGAGCCGGGCGCATAGAGGTCGCCGTCCCAGAATCGGCTCGAATCCGGGGTCAGGACCTCGTCGATGAGCGTAACTCGGCCGTCGATCCAGCCGAACTCGAACTTGGTGTCCGCCAGGATCAGGCCGACCTGCTCGGCCCGCTCCGCGCCGGCGCGGTAGAGAGCCAGCGATCGGTCCTCGAGCTCGTGCGCCAGCTCGGCCCCCACCAGCTCCGCGAGCTGCGCGCGGGTGATGTTCTGGTCGTGCCCGATCTCGGCCTTGGTCGACGGCGTGAAGATCGGCTCGGGCAGCCGGTCCGCTTCGCGTAGTCCTGCCGGGAGCTGATGGCCGCCAACCAGCCCGCCGGCTTGGTACTCCGCCCAGCCGGAGCCCGCCAGGTAGCCTCGCACCACGCATTCCGCGTCGATCCGCTCTGCCCGCCGTGCCAGCGTGCAGCGTCCATCAAGCTCGGGCGCGCGCGCCGCCGCCGGCAGGTCGGCGGGCTCGGTGGAGATGAAGTGCGTCGCGCCCAGCCCGCCCAGGCGACGGAACCACCATGCCGAGAGCTGGGTCAGCAGCCGGCCCTTGTCCGGAATCGGCTGATCGAAAACGACGTCGAAGGCCGACAGCCGGTCGGTCGCCACCAGCAGCAGCTGGTCGTCGCCGACGGCATACGTCTCGCGCACCTTGCCGCGGTGCAGCAGCGGCAGGCCGTCGATGGTGCTGCGCAGCAGTGTCATGCCAGGTCCTCCGTTCGTCCCTCGTCGGGCTCCTCAGTCGGCCGCGGCTCATCGGGCGACAGGTTGAGCCGCCGCCGCGCGAACTCCTCGACTCGGTCGAGCAGCGCGAGAACCACCAGAATCAGCGCCGTCCCGACCACGGCCATGACCAGCAGCCCGGCGCCGGCGGCGGTCCCGATGGCGGCCACGGCCCAGAGCGAGGCGGCGGTGGTCAGGCCTCGGACACTGCCGCGGTGCTGGAGGATCGTGCCGGCCCCGATGAAGCCGATCCCCGACACGATCTGCGCCGCGATGCGCGTCGGGTCTACACCCGGACCCACGAAGGCGTATGCCGAGACGATGGTGAACAGCGCGGCGCCCAACGCAACCAGACTGTGCGTCCGGAATCCAGCGGGCTGGCGGTGCAGCTCTCGCTCGAAGCCGATCACGGCGCCCAGCACAAGACCAGCGGCCAGACGCATTCCGAGCTCGAGCTGGAACTCGATGGAAAGGTCGGGCGTCATCGGTCGAGCCTCCTCAAGCGTCCAGCTCAGGCCGCGACGGTCGGGCCGGTCGGAGCCGTGTCGGCTGGGGCCAGCTCGAGCGCCCACCAGGCCGAGATCATCACGTGCAGCGCCCCGGCCGCCAGAAGAAGCCCCAGCCAGATCGCCACGAAGCCTACCAGCAGCAGCAGGGTATCCGGGCTGGTCAGCCGACCCGCGCTCAGCTCAACGACAATCGGCGCCCACAGGATGCGGAGCACGGCGTATGAGATCGCGACCATCAGCAGGTCAGTGAAAAGTCCGGCCGCGGCCACCCCGATCCGACCCCACGGATGGCGCACCAGGTCGCGGCCCGTTTCGGCCAGCACGCGACGCAGCGGCGGTGCGCCGGGTGCCAGGGCCCGACGCAGCGCCACGCCGCCGAACGCCTGCCCGGCCAGCGCGGCGAGCACCAGCGCGATCAGGAATGGGAGGAGCGAGAGCGCCAGTCGGACGGCGAGCGGCGCGCCGAAGTCGGGCGCCTGATACACGCCCGGCACGATCGTGACCGCCCCGAGCAGCAAGGCGCTTACGGTCGCCGCCGCGGGCAGCGCGGCAACGAGGATCACGGTCAGGGCGACGAGCGCTGCCCGGCTGAAAGGCGGCTCTCCGCGCTGCGAGGCGCCTGCCGTACGCAGCAGCGCGACCTCGGCGACTGCGGCCAGCAGGCAGAGCAGCATCACCCCCGACACCACCGCGACGCCGAGCGCAATCAGGTTCGCCGGGAACGCGCTCGAGCCGCGCAGGGCTGCCCCGAGCAGACCCAGATCACCCGGATTCGGTGGTGCCACGGCCAGCAGGAATGGCAGCCAGCCGAGGAAGACGAGCGCGCCAAGCGCCCCGGCCGGCCACAGATCGGCCCGGTCGCCCGCCAGCCGCGCGGCGACTGCCCCTCGGGCCAGCCAGGCGGGCAAGTCTCAGCCCTCCGCCGGCGTGTCGTCGCCGTCCAGGCCCAGTGCGCGATAGGTTGCCGAGATCCCGGCCAGGTGGTGCTCCAGGTCCATCGCCTGGTCGATCTCGTTGGCGCTCAGCCATTCGCCTACCCCCGCGTCGACGAGCAGCTCGGCGCGGAACGAGCGGTCGCCGTCCCATGAGCGTGCGGCTGCGGCCTGCACCAGCCGGTACGCCTCCTGACGATCGGCGCCCTTGACCACCATCGCCAGCAGCAGCGCCTCGGAATACACCATCCCGTCCAGCCGGTCGAGGTTGACCGCCATTTGAGCAGGGTCCACCTCCAGGCCATCGAGGATCGTGGCCAACGTCCGGGTGGCGTACGCAGCCACGCCCAAAGCTCGCTCGAACACGAATCGCTCGGCCGAGGAGTGACTGATGTCGCGCTCGTGCCAGAGCGCCATGTTTTCGAGTCCGACCAGCGCGTCGGCCCGCAGCAGGCGCGCCAGGCCGCTCACCCGCTCGGCCAGCACCGGATTGCGCTTGTGCGGCATGGCCGAGCTGCCCTGCTGCCCCGCCCCAAAGGGCTCGAACGCCTCGGCCACCTCGGTGCGTTGCAGGTGCCGGACCTCGATGCTCACGCGCTCAAGCGTGCCGCCCAGGATGGCGAGCGCGGTAAGGAGCTCCGCGTGGCGGTCGCGGCTCACCACCTGGGTGGATGCCGGGTCGGGCATCAGGCCCAGCCCCTCGCAGACATGCCGCTCGACGTCAGCGCTCACATTGGTGTGCGAGCCGACCGCTCCGGACACCTTCCCGACGCCGATCCCCTCGCGCGCGCGCGCCAACCGTGCCTGGTCGCGCTGCAGCTCGGCATACCAGCCGGCCGCCTTGAAGCCGAAGGTGATGGGCTCGGCGTGGATGCCGTGGCTGCGCCCGACCATGGGAGTCGACCGATGCTGAAGTACCAGGCGCCGGACCACCTCGGCCAGCCGTTCCAGCTCTGCCTCCACCAGCCGGGCGGCGTCACGCAGGATCACCGCCGTGGCGGTGTCGAGCACGTCGGAGCTCGTCAACCCGAAATGCAGCCAACGCCCCTCCGGGCCGAGCTGCTCGCTGACGGAGCGCAGGAATGCGATCACGTCATGCTGCGACTCGCGCTCAATCTCGTGCGCCCGCGCCGCGTCGACCTCGGTTGCGGACCTCCGAATCCGCTCCCAATCGTCGTCCGGGACCACCCCGGCGGCGTTCAGCGCCTCAACCGCCAGCAGCTCGATTCGCAGCCACAGCTCCAGCTTCCGCCGCTCACCGAAGAGCTCTGCCATCTCCGGCAATGCGTAGCGGTCGATCACGGTGGCAAGGATACGCGGCGCGGTAGCTTCAGGCGCGGGGGTCGATCGCGAGGTCGGCCCCCGTCGCCTGCTCGGCGCGGAATGCGTCGACGCGCGTCGCCAGGTCCGGGTCGGCCAGCGCCAGGATGCGCGCCGCCAGGTGGCCGGCGTTCTTCCCCCCGACCGCACCGATCGCGACCGCGGCCACGGGCACGCCGGGAGGCATCTGCACCACCGAGTAGAGCGCATCGGCTCCACCCAGAGTCCCGCCGTCGAGCGGGACGCCGATCACTGGCCGCGCCGTCAGGCTGGCCAACACGCCGGGCAGGTGCGCGGCCAACCCGGCCGCGCCGATGAAAACGAGCACCCCACGCGCCTCGGCGTCGCGGACGTAGGCGCCCAGCGCCTCCGGCTGGCGGTGCGCGCTGATGACCGATGCCTCCCATGTGATCCCGTAGGTGTCGAGCACGTCGAAGCAGCCGCGCAGCGTCGGCAGGTCAGATCGAGAGCCGCAGACGACGGCTACCAGCGGAGACTCGGACATCGGTCTGACAAGGATAGGCGCGGTCTGTGCGTCAGGGCAGGACGGCGCGCACGACGCGCATGACCCATTCGGTCACGATGCAACCCGTGCCGGAGCGCGTCGACTTAGCCGCCAAGCTCCCGCTGCGCGATGTCAGTGCGATGCTGACCGCCGTCGAGGGCACAGCCCACGACGCCTCGATAGGCCACCCCACGCGCCGCGGCGAGGTCGTCGCCGACACCCACGAAGGTCACGACCCGACCGCCTGC
This sequence comes from Candidatus Dormiibacterota bacterium, assembly GCA_035632895.1. Lineage (GTDB taxonomy): Bacteria > Chloroflexota > Limnocylindria > QHBO01 > QHBO01 > DASQFY01. Next base: position 9,133 of record DASQFY010000174.1, on the reverse strand, counting down.
CGTCTCGAACCCGCCCGGCACCGCGCGCGTGCCGGCATGAAAGCAGAGGAGCGGTCCGCCGTCGTCCGCGCCCGTCGGCTCCGCACCAATGAGCCGACGACCGGTGATCGGCGCCTCCGGATAACCTCCGGCGGCGACCACCACCCCCACGGCAGCGGCGCCCCGCACCGCGAGCGACCCGTCCATCGCGCCGCGGTCGCCGGTCGCCACGCCCAGCAGCGCGGTTGCCAGCTCCCCGTCCAGCAGCGGCAGGAGGACCTGTGCCTCCGGGTCGCCGAAGCGCGCGTTGAACTCGAGCACCATCGGGCCGGCATCGGTCAACATCAGGCCCGCGTACAGGACGCCGCGGTACGGAGTGCGGTCTCGCGCCATCCGCCACGCGATCGGCTCGAACACTGTGGCGACTGACCCCTCAACCTCGGCGGCGCCGAACCACGGGACCGGCGCGTAGGCGCCCATCCCGCCGGTGTTCGGACCGATGTCCCCGTCGCGCAGCCGCTTGTAGTCGCACGCCGCACCCAGCGGGACGACGGTTTCCCCGCTGACCAGCGCAAAGACTGATACCTCCCTCCCCGCCAGCCGCTCCTCGAGGACGACGTTGGAGCCGGGCGCGGCGTCGGCGAACAGCGAATGGATGGCGGCCTCCGCCTCCTCCGCCGTCTCCGCCACCACCACGCCCTTGCCGGCAGCCAGCCAGTCGGCCTTCACCACCGGCGGACGCTCCTGCGCTCGGATGTGCGCCACTGCCGCCTCCGCGTCGCTGAACGTGGTGCTGGCGGAGGTCGCCACGCCGGCGCGTCGCAGCTGCTCCTTGGCGAACGCCTTCGATGACTCCAGCCGCGCGGAAGCGCGCGTCGGGCCGAAGGCCGGGACCGACGCGGCGCCGAGCGCATCCGCGACGCCCGCGGCCAGCGGAGCTTCGGGCCCGATCACCACCAGGTCGTAGCGCTCGCGCGCCGCGTGTCGTGCGACCGCGGTGGGATCGGCGATGTCGAGATCGGGCACTGTCTCCGCCACGGCAGGCGTTCCGCCGTTGCCCGGCGCGATGCGAACCCGCGTCACGCCATCATCACGAGCCAGGCGCCAGGCCAGCGCGTGCTCACGCGCCCCGGAGCCGAGGACCAGGATCTCCACTTCCTACGGTGACGCGCTCGGCGACGGCTCCAAGGATGGTGTGGCGGCGCCGGTCAGCTCGGCCAGCGCGTCCAGGATCTGCTGCAGCTCGTCGACGCGAGCCTGGTAGGTTCCGAGGTCCCCGGCGTCGAGCGCCGCCTGGGCGGCCGCGTACAGGCGCTGGGCCTCGGCCACCAGGCCCGCGACGTCCTCCGGCAGCCCGCCGTCCGGCGGTGGAGGCGCCGCCTCGCCGAGCAGCTGCTCGAGGCCATCCGCGACGTTCTCCGCGAAGGCCACGCGGTTCTCGCTGACCATGATCACGCGCACGAACTCGGGGAACGGGGCGCCGGACGCCTGCAGGAAGATGGGTTCCACGTAGATCAACCCGTCGTCGCCGATCGGCAGGACGAGCAGGTTGCCACGGATCACCGCAGAGCCGGAGCGATCCCACAGGCTGAACTGGGAGCTGATTGCGTCGTCCTGGTCAATCCGCGCCTCGACCAGCGCCGGTCCGTCGGTCGAGGTGTTGTTCGGGAAGTGGAAGGCGATCCGCTCGCCGTAGACGCCCGGATCCATCCGGGCGGCGACCCAGGCGATCATGTTCGGGCGCTGCTCGGGGACGAATGGCTGGATCAGGACGAACTCTGCGGCGTCCTCGCCGGGAATGCGCATGATCACGTAGTAGGGCTCCATCGGCTGCCCGCTGCCGGTCACCACGTCCTCGGGGATCGCCCAGCGATCGTCCTGGTTGTAGAACGTGGTCGCGCCACCCGGCGTGGCTGGCAGGTGGTACAGCCGGTACGCCTCGTTCTGGGCGATGAACAGACCCTCCGGATAGCGGAGGTGGGCCACCAGCTCCTGTGGCATCGCGTCGAGCGGCTGGAAGAGACCCGGGAAGATGCGGCTCCAGGCAGCGATGATCGGTTCGTTGGGATCGGTGACGAAGAAGTCCACCGTGCCGTGGTAGGCGTCGACCACGACCTTCACGCTGTTGCGGATGTAGTTTGCGCGGGGGAACGGGCTGTCTTCGCCGAGGGGCTGAGCGTTCGGGTAGCGGCCGCTGGCCGTATAGGCGTCCCAGACCCACAGCAGGCGACCCTCGGCGCTTACGAGATAGGGGTCGTGGTCGTAGACGAGGAAGGGGGCAAGCTCCGGGACGCGCTCCCAGATGGCGCGCCGGAAGAGGACCTGTGATCGGTCGGTCAGCTGGTTGCTGATCAGCAGGTTCAGGTCGCCGAATCGCATGGCGAACAGGAACCGTGCGAGGGGATTGCCGATCCCGACACCGGTGCTCCCCTCCCAGGTCGTCGTGGCGCCCGTCTCCGACGACTCGTCGAGCGGATAGTCGAACTCCTCGGTCCCGGTCCCGGTCACGACGTAGGTGTCGGTCGCCTCGCCGAAGTAGATGCGCGGCTCGCCGACCGGCAGCTGGGGTTCACGGTTGATGCCGCTCACCAGGTAGTCAGGCTGGCCCTGAGGCGTGACGGCGTCGACCGGCACGGCGGTGATCCCGTAACCGTGGGTATAGACCAGCCGCTCATTGGTCCAGGTCTTGGCGGCTTCCGCCAGCTTTTCGACGTCAAGCTCGCGTGCGCTGAGCATGATCTGGCGCTGCTCGCCGCCGACCTGGTAACGGTCGATGTCGACGTCCAGGAAATCGTAGTAGCGCCGCAGGATCTGGTCCTGGCCAAACGTGGTGAGGAGTGGTCGGTAATCCCACAGGCGCAGGTTGTCGATCGTTGCCGCGTCCTGCTCGAAGACAGCTTCGGTCAGGCTCTGCTCGCCGGTGAAGTCGCGCTGCTCGATGGCGTCGAGCTCGAAGGCACCGCGTGTCGACGCGATATGGCGTGCGATGTACGTCACCTCGACGTCCTGCTCGTTGGGGGTCACCTGAAACCCCTGCACGAAGGCCGGATAGAGGCCACCCACCAGGATCGAGAGCCCGAGCCAGGCCCCGCCGGCCAGCACCAGCGCCCAGAGAGTGCGGAACCAGATGTTGGCCAGCAGAAGGACCGCGGCCCCGAGCGCGACGACGGTGAGGATCTGATAAGCCGGCACCTGGGCGTTCATGTCGGTGTAGGTGGCCGCCTGGATCGCACCACCGATCCCTCGCGTCGAGTAGCTCAGCTCGGGGATGTCGAGCTGGTAGCCAAACGCGAAGAGTCCGAGCAGGAGTGCGCCCAGGATCGACAGATGCGCCCGGACCGGGGCGCTGAGGCGGAACTGCCAGCGCAGCGCACCTGCCGCATAAGCACCCAGGCTCAAGAGCAGGATCGCGATCACGCTCGCGACCGCCCAACCCTGGAGGAAGCGCCAGAAGGGCAGGTCAAAGATGTAGAAGCCGATGTCGCGGCCGAAGTTCGGATCGGTGGCGCCGAAATCGCCGCCGTTGGCGAAGAGCAGAATGGTGTCCCAGCTGCCGCTCCACGCGCCCGCCGAGACGAGCGCCATGATGCCGGTCACGGCCACCAGGGCCCAGGTCACAGCGCGCGAGGCATCCGGTACGTCGAAGCCACCAATGCGGCGGATGGGGACCTGTGGTGCGATCCGTCGGGCGAGCCAGATGCTGGCCAGCGCCGGGACCGCAAACGCGGCCAGGCCGAAGGCGAACAGCCCGACCTGCGACCAGAGGCGGGTCGTCAGGACGTCGCGCCGGCCGAGCGCGTCGTACCACATCAGGTCCGTCAGCAGGTTGACGATGCGCCCCAGAAACCCGAACAGGAAGAGGCCCAGCAGGAGGATTCCGGCCAGCACCATCCAGCGGCGGAGTCCGCTCGGGTCGAAGGGCCCGCCACTCCGCGGTCGACGCGGAAACGCGGTCGGCCGGTCGTCGAGCGGCGGACCATCGTCGCCGCCGTTGCCGGAGCCGCGGTTGCCACGGGCCCGGCGCGGCTCCCTGGGCGGCAGGGGCCGTCCCTCGCGCTGGGCGTCCTGCTCTGCCTGCCGGCGTTGCAGGTCCTCGAGCAGCTTGTCGAACCAGCTGGACATCAGGTGGCGCGCCCTACTCCCATTCGATCGTGGCCGGCGGCTTGGAGCTGATGTCGTAGACCACACGATTGACGCCGCGGACCTCGTTCACGATCCGACTGCTGATGCGGGCCAGGACCTCGTACGGGAGGCGCGCCCAGTCCGCGGTCATGCCATCGTCGCTCGTCACCGCCCGGATGGCGACCACGTTAGCGTACGTCCGCCCATCGCCCATCACGCCCACCGAACGCACGGGCGTCAGGATCGCGAAGGACTGCCACAGGGACCGATACAGCCCGGCGCCCTTGATCTCGTCGATCACGATCCAGTCCGCCTCACGCAGCGTGTCGAGCCGCTCTGCGGTCACCTCGCCGATGATCCGAATCGCCAACCCCGGCCCCGGGAATGGCTGGCGCAGAACCATCGCCTCCGGGAGGCCCAGCTCAACGCCCACAGCGCGAACCTCGTCCTTGAACAGGTAGCGCAGCGGCTCGATCAGGCTGAAGCGCAGGTCCGCCGGCAGGCCGCCGACGTTGTGGTGGGTCTTGATCTTGGCGGCGGCCTTGGTCTCGGCGGTCTTCGACTCGATGACATCGGGATAGAGCGTGCCCTGGGTCAGAAAGTCGATCTGTCCAAGCTTGCTCGCCTCCTCCTCGAAGACACGGATGAACTCGTCGCCGATGATGCGGCGCTTCTCCTCGGGATCCTCGACACCTGCCAGCCGGCGGAGGAATCGGTCCTGGGCGTCCACCATCACGAGCTGCATGCCAAGGTTTTGCTCGAACGTGGCTCGCAGCAGCTCGGACTCGCGCTTGCGCATCAGGCCGTGGTCGACGTAGATGCACGTCAGCTGATCCCCCACCGCGCGATGCACGAGCGTCGCCGCCACTGCCGAATCGACGCCGCCGGACAGGGCGCAGATCACCCGACCGTCGCCGACGCGTCGCGCGATGTCGTCGACCGTGGTCTCGACGAAGCTGGATGGCGTCCAGTCCTGCCGCGCGCCGGCGATCTCCACCACGAAGTTGCGCAGGACCTCCGTGCCGCGGGGGGTGTGCGCAACCTCTGGGTGAAACTGGATCCCATAGAGGCCGCGGGCCGGATCGGACAGCCCGGCGAATGCGGTGGAATCGGTCTGGGCGATGGGCCTGAACCCCTCCGGTGGGCGCAGGATCGAGTCGCCGTGGCTCATCCAGACCGGCTGTTGGCGGTCGATGCCCCGAAACAGGCCGTCGTCGTCGGTCAGGGTGACGGACGCCGGACCGTACTCGCGCTTCGGGCTTGCCACGACCTCGCCGCCGAGCTCGTGGGCCATCAGCTGCAGCCCGTAGCAGATGCCGAGCACAGGCACGCGTCCGGACCAGATGGCTGGATCGGGGCGCGGCGCGCCCTCGTCATAGACCGATGCCGGCCCGCCCGACAGGATGATCGCCTTCGGCCGTCGACGCGCGATCTCGACCCAGGGCGTGTCGTGCGGCAGCAGCTCGGAGTACACGCGCAGCTCCCGCACGCGGCGAGCGATGAGCTGAGCGAATTGCGACCCGAAATCGAGGATGACGACCGTGTCGGGCTCGGAAGGGCCGGCCTCGGGTCGCTCGGGTGGCGGCGCATTGAGCGCCTGCTCCAGGTAGGCCTCGACCTCGGCGTCATCCGGCGCCAGCACTCGGTGCCCGGCATTGGCCGGCTCGCCGTGAACCGTCCGCCCGCGCTGGGCCGATGGAGACCGCCGCTCGTGGTCGCCTATCGTCGCCTCGCTCAACCGGGTTCGGCGCTTCGTCATCCCGCGGCGGGCGCCTCCATGTAGTACTCGGTGAGCTCCGCACAGCGGCCGTCCGCGGCGAACCGCAGCAGGAAGCAATTATGGAAGACCCGCTCGGGCCCGGCGTCGGTCGCGCGGTAGCGGCTGGTCCCCACCGCGACGGCTCGATCTCCATCCACCGCGAACGGCTCGTACTGAGCCTGCCACGAGTCGGGAGCGTCGTTCTCCTCGAGCCACGCCTTCACGATCCTGGCATGACCGCGGACGGCATGGGCCTCTCCGCCGTATGGCCGATAACGGTAGGCGGCGTCCTCGGTGAAAAGGTCCTCGATCGGCTGCCGGAGGTTGGCGCGCCATGCGTCCAGGTACCGATCGAGCCATGCTTGAACCGCCGCTCGGTCCATCACTCGCGGCCGGCGAGCTGCCAGGACTTGCCCTCGGTGACGATTGCCGGGGCGATCACCATCTCCACCTCGTGCATGTCGGCGATCGTGCGGGCGCCGAGCGCGGCCATCGACTGCCGAAGCGCCCCCACCAGGTTCTGCGTGCCATGCGAGGTGGTCGCCGGGCCGAAGAGAACCTGTTCCAGAGGCATGCGCTCCGCGATTCGAATCCGAGTCCCACGTGGCAGCGTCGGGGAGGCGGACGCCATGCCCCAGTTGAAGCCACGGCCGGGGGCCTCGAGTGCGGCCGCGAACGGCGAGCCGAGCATCACCGCATCCGCTCCCGAGGCGATCGCCTTGGCGATGTCGCCGCCCGTCTTCATGCCGCCGTCGGTGATGACCGGGACGTACCGACCGGTCTCGGCCGCGAACCGATCGCGAGACGCGGCAACCTCGATGGTGGCGCTCACCTGCGGCACGCCGATCCCAAGCACCTCGCGCGTCGTGCACGCCGCCCCCGGGCCGACGCCGACCAGGATCGCGGCCGCGCCCTGGTGCATGAGCTCGTACGCCGCCTCGCCGCTGACCGTGTTGCCGACGAGGACCGGCATCCGCAGCGCCCCGGTCAGGTCTGCGAGCGAGAGAACTCGCCCGGAGGTGGAGATGTGATGCGCGCTGGAAACCTGGGATTGAACGAGGAACATGTCTGCGCCCGCATCGGCGGCGATCTCGGCGTGGCGCCATGCGGATGCCGGCGTGGTGGCGACGGCGGCCACCCCGCCCTGCGCCTTGATCCGAGCGATGATGCCGGCGATCAGCTCGTCCCGGACCGGTGCCTCGTAGGCCTCGGCCAGCAGATGTCCGGCTGCCTCGCTCGTCGCTGCCCCAGCAACTCGCTCGATGATCGGTCCGGCATCCTGATATCGGGTATACAGGCCCTCCAGGTTCACGAAAGCCAGCCCGCCGTGTCGGCTCATGCTCACCGCGAAGTCGACGTCGGCGACGGCGTCCATGGCCGCCGCGACGAACGGGATCTCCAGGCGCCGGCCACCGATCTCGACCGACAGCTCGACCTCGCTCGGATCGATCGTGACCGCGCCGGGCACGAGCGCGACCTCGTCGAAGCCGTAGGCGCGACGCAGGCGGGTCGCAACCGGATCGCTCGCGGTCAGTGTCTCGCGCGGGACCGTCGGCTGCTCGATCATGGCTGCCTGCAGGCTGGTACGAAAACGCCCGCGGGCGTCAGCCGGCGCGGGCTTGGTCGGTCGCTGTCGAGAGGAACTGCTCGAATTGGGTGCACGGCGGTCGGTGCTGCGGGTATAGGACGAGTATAGAGGCACGCAGCAGGCTGCTGATGGGCGAGCACGCTCACATCGCGGACCCTTCGGTCGCCAGCGGCATGCCGGCGCCCCTCGCGTCATCGGCCAGCGCGACGAGCGCGTCGTCGGACGAGGCACTGGCCTGCAGGAGGCCCATCACCCGATCCACGCCAAGCTCCGCCAGTTGCCGCAGATAGCCGACACGCCCCGCGCCCGGTTCGGACCACGACGGCTCACCCCACCACGCGTGCAGGCTGATCCGGAGGGTTGCCGGGTCGCGCTCGATCTCCTCGCAGCGCGAGCGAATGACCGGCAGCGCCGCTTCCAGCTCGTCGGGCGAGAGTCCGTCCAGGTTCAGCTCGTCGGCGAAGCGCGCCGCCAGCCGCCACGTCACCTGCGGGCCGTTGCCGCCGACCATGATCGGGATGCGCGGCGACTGGAGCCCCTTGGGCAGGTTGATCGCGTCGCGCACGGAGGCGTGCTCGCCCTCGTACGTCGCGTGCGCGCTGCGGCCCGGGGCGAACATGGCGCTGATCACCCCCAACCCGTCACGCAGCATCGCCAGCCGCACTCGCGTCTCCGGGAAGCCGTAGCCGTAGGCCCGCCATTCGTCGCGCTTCCAGCCCGCGCCGATGCCCAGCTCGAAACGGCCGCCGCTGATGGTGTCCAGGGTGCCGGCCATCTTGGCGGTGAGCGCCGGGTTGCGGTAGCCGTTGCAGATGACGATGTGCCCCAGCCGAACTCGCCTGGTCAGTGCCGCCAATGCGCTCAACGAGGTGAAGGACTCGAAAGTCAGCTCGTCAGTCGGTTTTGGGACTGTGTGGAAGTGGTCGAACAACCAGATCGAATCGAAGCCGAGCCGGTCAGCCTGCTGCGCCACATCGGCGGTGCGCTGCCAGGCCGGGCCCGCCTCCCAGCCGTCGTACTCGCCGGTCCATCCCTGCGGAACAATGACACCAACCTTCATCAACTCCTCACGATCATTTGAGCCCTCTCGGGCCCCACGCTGACATAGCTGATTGGCACCCCGGCCAAGGCCTCGAGCCGCTCGACGTACGCGCGCGCCGGCGCCGGCAGCTCGTCCCAGGCGCGGCATCCGGTCGTATCGGTCTGCCAGCCGGCAAGCTCCTCATAGACTGGCACCAGCCGCCCGTAGACCGCTGTCGATGCCGGCACGGTCGTCCAGTCGTCGCCCGTGGCGGCGTCGCGATAGGCGACGCAGATCCGGATCTGCTCGAATGCGTCGAGCACGTCGAGCTTCGTCAGTGCGATCGAGGAGTAGCCCGCCAGCCGGACGCTGAATCGGACGGCCACCGCGTCATACCAGCCGCAACGCCGCGCGCGCCCGGTGGAGGTGCCGTACTCCACGCCCCGCTCGCGCAGCGACGTTCCGTCGTCATCCCCAAGCTCAGTCGGCAGCGGCCCCGCGCCGACCGCGGTGGTGTACGCCTTTGCCACGCCCAGCACCCGGTCGATCGCGACCGCCGGCAGTCCCGCACCCAGGCTCGCTCCTCCGGGGATCGGCGAGGACGACGTCACGAACGGATAGATGCCCCAGTCGATGTCGCGCATGGTGCCGAGCTGGCCCTCGA
>DASQFY010000173.1:0-4197 GCA_035632895.1 Candidatus Dormiibacterota bacterium | reverse complement strand
CGGTCCAGCAGGCCACGCTGCGCATCTTCGCCGAGACCAGCCAGAGCACCGGCTTCGCGGCGCGTGCCGCCGGCAGCGGCTGGACCGAGACCGGCCTGAACGCGACCAACCAGCCGACCCTCGGTGCGTCAGTCGGCAGCTCGGGACCGGTGGCCGCCAACACCTGGTACCAGGTCAACGTCACCGCCCAGGTCATTGCCGGCGCGACGGTCAGCTTCGCGCTGGAGACGGCCGGCAGCACGGCCCTGAGCCTCTCCAGCCGCGAGGGCGGCAATCCGCCTCAGCTGGTAGTGGTCAGCAACGCTCCCCCCACGCCGAGCCCGACGCCGACGCCAACCCCAGCTGGTGCGACGCCCACCCCGACGCCCAGTCCCACACCCACCCCCACGCCGGATCCGGATCCGAGCACGCTGGTGGTGATGGCGGCCGGTGACATCGCCTGCGATCCTGCCGCCTCGAACTTCAATGGGGGAGTAGGAACGGCGACGAGCTGCCGTCAACGGGACACCGCCAACCTGCTCGGCCCAGCTGACCTGGTCTTAGCGCTCGGCGACATCCAGTACGAGTGTGGCGGGCTCGCTGCCTTCCAGGCCTCCTTCGACCTATCGTGGGGAGCCTTCAAGTCGCGCATCCGACCGACGCTCGGCAACCACGAACTTCTCGGCGCGGGCGGGACGGACTGCGACGCGAGCCGATCGGCGGCCGGCTACTACACCTACTTCGGCGCCGCCGCCCCCGCTGGCGCGTACAGCTTTGATGCGGGGGGCTGGCATTTTGCGACGGTTGACTCCAGCTGCGGCGAGGCGGCCTGTGCCGCCCAGGCCAGCTGGTTGAGCAGCGACCTGGCCGCCAACCCGACTGAATGCTCGGTCGTCTTCTATCACCACCCGCGCTGGTCGAGCGGCACCCACGGCGACAGCGCTGACAGCGATCCGTTCTGGCGGGCCGCCGCGGCGGCCGGTGTCGAGATCATCCTGAATGGGCACGAACACATCTACGAGCGCTTTGCGCCGATGGACGCGAACGGAGCCGCATCCGCCAGCGGAGTCCGGGAGTTCGTGGTTGGCACCGGCGGAAAAAATCACACAACGCCCGGCGTGCCCCGCCCCAACAGCGAGGTCCGGAACGGCACGGCCTTCGGCGTGCTGCAGCTGACGCTCCGTGCGGACACCTACGACTGGCAGTTCCTCCCGATTGTGGGGCAGACGTTCACCGATGCAGGCAGCGGCTCGTGCCAGTGACCCCGATGCGTGGTTAACCTCGCCGACCGACTGACGGCAATGCCGATGTGACGGCCGAGCTGTCGTGAGCGGACGCCTCAATACGCGTGTGAAGACCAACAGGAGCTCCGCCCGATTGCCCGGGACCAGCTCGGCCGACTTCTTCGGCGCGCGGCAGTAAGCGACCGATAACGCCGCCGTGAATGCCTCCTGGGCTACCATCGAGGACGTGCCAGCGGTCGTGCCGTCACCCGACCAGCTCCCGTTCTTCGAGGAGCTGGTCAGCCCGCCGCCGCGCCCGCGACCCCATTTGCGGATCCAGCCGCCGCTGCTCGCCGACCTGACGTCACGCCAACGGAAGGCGGTCACCCATGGCGAAGGGCCGCTCCTGATCGTTGCCGGCGCCGGAACCGGCAAGACGACGGTGATAACGCGGCGCATCGCCTGGCTGATCGCCGAGAAGCGGGCGAAGCCAACCGAGATCCTGGCGCTCACGTTCACCGACCGCGCTGCACTGGAGATGACCGAGCGGGTCGACCGCCTGGTGCCGTACGGCTACACCGACACCGTGATCAGCACCTTTCACGCCTTCGGCGACCGCCTGCTGCGGGAGCACGCCCTGGAGGCCGGCCTCTCCGACCGTTCGACGGTCCTCTCCCGCGCGGAGCAGGTCATCTTCCTGCGCGAGCACCTGTTCGAGCTGCCACTGGACCGATATCGCCCTCTGGGCGAGCCGACCCGCTTCCTGCACGCGCTCGTCACGCTGATCAGCCGCGCACGCGACGAGGACGTCGCTCCAGCCGAGTACCGTGCCGCAGCGGATCGGCTCCTGGCGCTGGCAGCGGCCGCGCCCGACGACGGGGAGCTCGCCGAGGAAGCGGCGCAGCAGGTGGAGCTTGCAGCACTGTATGAGGCCTACCAGAACCTCATGCGCGCGAACGACAGGCTCGACTTCGGGGACCAGGTGGGCCTCGCGCTGCGCCTGATGCGCGAGCACCCATCGGTCCTGGCTGACGAGCAACGACGCTATCGATACATCCTGGTCGACGAGTTCCAGGACACGAACCACACCCAGTTCGAGCTCGTGAAGCTGCTCGCCGGCTCACCGACCGCCAACGTCACGGTGGTCGGGGACGACGATCAAAGCATCTATCGGTTCCGTGGCGCCGCCCTCAGCAATATCCTCGGCTTCCGATCCGCCTTTCCGAAGGCCGCCAGCGTGGTGCTGACCGATAACTTCCGCAGCCGGCAGCCGATCCTGGACGCCGCCTACCGGCTGATCAAGCACAACGACCCCGAGCGGCTGGAGGCGCGCGAGGGGCTCGACAAGCGCCTGGTGGCCCGGGTCAGATTCCCGCGCGAGGCCGGCCCGGATGGCCCGATCGAGCTGCTCGCCTTCGACACCGGCTCGGACGAGGCGGACGCGATCGCGGAGCGAATCGCAGCCTCGCTGGGCGCCGGGCGCCGGGCCGGGGACCACGCCGTCCTGGTCCGCACCAACCGGGACGCCGATCCGATCGTGCGCTCGCTCACCATGGCGCGCGTGCCGTGGCGCTTCTCGGGCACGGCAGGGCTCTACCGCCAGCCGGAGGTCCGCCTGCTGGTCAGCTTCCTGCGTGCCGTCAACGACCCAGAGGACTCGATCAGCTGCTACGACCTGGCGACCTCGGAGGTCTTCGGCCTCGATCCGCGGGATGTGACCGTGGCGCTGAACGCCGCCACCCGGCGTCGCACCAGCCTCGAGGCGGCGCTGCGCCAGGCCACGGCCAAGCCCGACGGAACACCATTCGGGCGCCGGGCGCTCGAGGTCGTGCAGCGGCTGCTAGAAAGCCTCGACCAGCACCGTTCCATGACCGTCGAGCGAACGACCGGCGAGCTGCTCTACCACTTCATCACCGGCTCCGGCTGGCTGGGCCGGCTGGGAGCCGAGGCGCGCGAGCATGGCGAGGAGCGACTGGCGAACGTCGCTCGCTTCTTCGAGATCGTCCGTCGTCAGTCCGGGCTGCTGCGCGACGATCGGCTGCCGTTCCTCGTGGCACAGCTCGACACGCTGATCGAGGTGGGGGATGACCCGTCGACCGCCGATATCGAGCCTGACGAGGGCGACGCGGTGCACGTCCTGACCTACCACAAGGCCAAGGGCCTCGAATTTCCGGTCGTCTGCATGGTCGGGCTGGTCGACGATCGATTCCCGACCCGCTCGCGAGGAGATCAGCTGCCGCTCCCCGTCGACCTCATCCGTGACCCGTTGCCGGAGGGAGACCACCATCTCGCGGAGGAGCGCCGGCTGTTCTATGTCGGGATGACGCGAGCCCGCGAGGAGCTGCTCCTCAGCTGGGCGCGTGACTACGGCGGGCGGGTCGCCCGCCGAACGAGCCCATTCGTGCTCGAGGCGCTCGACCTCCCGCCGGCGACGCCCTTCGAAGCGCTGCGGCCCAGCGTCGCCGAGCGGCTGGCTCGAAACGAGCGTGTCGCTGCTCCACCCACCCCGGCGACGCCGGTCAGGCCCTCCTTGAGCGACCGCCCGCTGACGCTGAGCTACGGGCAGGTCACCGACTATCTCGAATGCCCGGCGCGGTACCGCTATGCGCACGAGATCCGGATCCCAACCCCGGCATCGCACCAGATGGCCTACGGTCGGGCGCTGCACGCCGCGGTCCAGTCCTTCCACCGAGCCCAGATGGCCAACCGCGCCACCTCCCTCGAGGAGCTGTACGGCGAGCTGGATGCTGCGTGGGAGTCCGTCGGGTTCCTGACCGAACAGCACGAGGACGCTCGTCGCGCGGCCGCACGCGACGCGCTCCGCCGCTTCTGGGAGGAGCAGCAGTCGGACCCAGCTCGCCCGGTTGCCGTGGAGCAGGAATTTGCCGTGTCGCTTGGCCGCGATCGGTTGCGTGGTCGCTACGACCGCGTCGATCGAGATCCGGACGGCCGCGTCACGATCACCGACTACAAATCGGCCGATGTGCGGGATCCG
>DASQFY010000172.1:0-20463 GCA_035632895.1 Candidatus Dormiibacterota bacterium | reverse complement strand
ACATCCACGGGATCGGTCCCAGCTCAGCGAAGCAGACCCTGAGCGCGGCCAATGTGTCCGAGGACGCGCGCGTGCGCGACCTTACCGAGGACGAGGTCAACCGCATACGAGAGCTGATCGATCGGCGTTTCAAGGTCGAGGGCGACCTTCGCCGCGAGGTCAGCATGAACATCAAGCGCCTGATGGAGATCGGCTCCTACCGCGGGATCCGACATCGGCGCAACCTGCCGGTGCGTGGCCAGCGCACCAAGACGAACGCGCGTCAGCGCCGAGGCTCGCGAAAGACCGTCGGCGTCCGGCGCAAGAAATAGCAATCCACTCCGACCAACGGGTGACACAGGAGTTCCATGGCTGAGCGAAAGCGCGCAACGCGCACCAAGAAGCGAGAGAAGAAGAACGTCCCGGTCGGGCATGCCCACGTTCAATCGACGTTCAACAACACGATCGTGACGATCACCGACACGACCGGGAACGTGGTGAGCTGGGGCAGCGCCGGGCTGGTCGGCTTCAAGGGGTCGCGCAAGAGCACGCCCTATGCCGCCGCGCAGACGGCGGAATCCGCCGCGCGTCGCGCCATGGAGCACGGCATGCGCCAGATCGAGGTCTTCGTCAAGGGGCCCGGCGCCGGCCGCGAGCAGGCGATCCGCTCCCTCCAGGCCGCCGGCCTGGAGGTAACTGCCATCACGGACGTGACCCCCATCCCGCACAACGGCTGCCGCCCGCCGAAGCGGCGCCGGGTGTGAGGGGACGCTGATGGCGCGATACACCGATCCGGTCTGCCGCATCTGCCGCCGCGAGGGGCTGAAGCTGTTCCTCAAGGGCAGCCGCTGCTACACCAAGAAGTGCGCCTTCGAGCGACGCAGCACGCCGCCTGGAATGAACACCATGCGTCGCCGCAAGGTGAGCGAGTTCGGCATCCAGCTGCGCGAGAAGCAGAAGGTCCGCAAGAGCTACTCGGTGCTCGAGAAGCAGTTCCGCAACTACTTCGAGAAGGCCGAGCAGCGCAAGGGGATGACGGGCGAGAACCTGCTCCGTATGCTCGAGATGCGGCTCGACAACGTCGTCTTCCGCATGGGCCTCGCCAGCTCGCGCGCGCACGCGCGACAGCTTGTCGGCCACGGCCATTTCGCCGTCAACGCCAGGCCGACCAATATTCCCAGCTTCGCGACCAAGGTGGGGGACCGGATCGAGGTCCGGGAGAGCCGCCGCGGCCGCGAGATTTTCAAGACCGTCGCCGAGACCATCAAATCGGCGCAGATCCCCGAGTGGGTGAGCGTCGACGGAAAGCAGCTCGCCGGCTCCGTGCTCGCCGAGCCAGCTCGCGAGCAGATGCCACCCGAATTCAACGAGCAGCTCGTCGTCGAGTACTACTCGCGATAGCAGCAGGAGTAAGCACCCCTTCATGATCGAACTTGAGACCACCACGCCGGCCCCCCGCATCGAGGAGGTCGAGTCGACGGGCAACCTCTCCGTCTTCGAGATCAACCCGCTCGCGGACGGGTACGGCGTCACGCTGGGCAACGCGCTCCGCCGCGTGCTGTTGAACTCGCTCGAGGGGGCCGCCGTCACCTCGATCCAGATCGCCAACGTCTTCCACGAATTCAGCACCCTGCCGAACGTGAAGGAGGACGTCACCCAGATCGTCCTGAACATCAAGAAGCTGCGCCTGCGCTCCTTCGCCCGCCACGCGGTCACGCTCAAGCTGGTGAAGCACGGTGCAGGACCGGTCACTGCCGGCGACATCGCCGAGTCGGCGGACGTCGAAATCGTCAACCCAGAGCTGGTGCTGCTCACCCTGGACAGCGACGCGGGATCGATCGAGATGGATCTCACCGTCGAGACGGGAGTTGGCTACCGCCCGGCCGAGCACACCGAGGACATGCCGATCGGGATCATCCCGGTCGACGCCATCTTCTCCCCGGTGCGTCGCGTCAATTTCGTGGTCAGCGACACGCGCGTCGGCCAGATGACGAACTTCGACCGCCTGACGCTCGACATCGAGACCGATGGCACCACCACACCGAAGGCTGCCCTGTCGTCGGCGGCGGATATCCTCGTGCGCGAGTTCGGCCGCTTCGCCGAGATCGGCCGCCGGCCGGTCGGTGGCGAGGAGGAGGCTGCCGCCCCGATGGCCGCCAACCTGCTCGATGCGCCGATCGAGGAGCTCGACCTGCCGATGCGGGCCTACAACAGCCTGAAGCGGAACAACATCACGAAGGTCGGCCAGGTCCTGGCCCTGTCCGACGACGAGTTCCTGCGCATGCGCAACTTCGGCAAGAAGAGCCTGGACGAGCTGAAGGAGCGTCTCGCGCTGCGCGGGTTCATCAGCCCCGAGCCTGCCGCCTCCGATGCCGATGAGTCCGGCCTGCCGGCCTCCGCGGAGCTCGATGAGGCCGTCGCCGCCGAGCTCGACCGGGAGGGCTGAGGGCAGTGCCGCATCGCGTCGCCGGTCGGAGGCTGGGCCGCACCAGCAGCCACCGCCTCCACATGCTGGCCAACCTGGCCGTGGCCGTCATCCGCTACGAGCGGGTGAAGACCACCGAGGCCAAGGCCAAGGAGGTACGCGGCGTGGTGGATCGCATGATCGCCACCGCCAAGCGCGGCGACCTGTCGGCACGACGGTCGCTGGTGGCCGAGATTCCGCACGAGCCGCTCATCGTCGACAAGCTGATGGGCGAGCTCGCGAGCAAGTACGCCGAGCGCAGCTCGGGCTTCACCCGCATCGTGAAGATCGGGGAGCGCCTCGGCGATGCCGCGCCGATCGTCCAGATCGAGCTCGTCTGACACGACGCGCTCGAGCGGGCGAACAACAGCAGACGGACCGATGCCTCCCGTGGCGCGACGGTGTGCCCGGGCGGTGATCGAATACGACGGGACCGACTTCGCCGGCTCCCAGTACCAGCCGAACACTCGGACGGTGCAGGGGGAGCTGGAGGAGGCGCTTAACAGACTGACCGGCGAGCGGGTGCGAATTCGTTTCGCCGGGCGAACCGATGCCGGGGTGCATGCTACCGGCCAGGTTGCGGCCTTCTGCCTCGCGCGTCGCCCTCGCGGCGCAGGGATGGGCTGGCCGGAGCTGCAGCGACGGCTGAACGCCATCCTGCCGCACGACCTGGTGGTGCGGTCGCTCCGTCCGGCCCCACCCGGGTTCGACCCGCGGCGAGACGCCGTAGAACGCGTCTACCGCTACCGGATCCGGATGCTGGGCGACCGGCGGCCGACCGATCGGCATCGGACGCTAGAGATCGACGACCGGCTCGACGTCACGGCCATGCGTGCCGCGGCGGCGGAGCTCCTGGGCGAACGCGACTTTGCCGCGCTCGGGAGTGACCCGCGGGGCCGGACCGTCCGACGCCTGTCGCAGGTGACGGTCGTCCGGCGCGGCACCTCGATCGAGGTCCGCGTCATGGCGAATGCCTTCCTTCGAAGGATGGTGCGCAGTATCGTTGCCCTCCTCCTGGAGGTCGGCCGCGGAAAGCTGGCGCCACAGGCGGTCGGCGGGCTGCTGGCGACGCGGTCGCGGGCCCTGGACGGGCGCGCGGCACCGGCGCTGGGGCTCACTCTTGAGCGGGTCGTGTATGGAAGAGCTACGGTGAGAGAACGCAGAACGTGAAGACCTACGCAGTCAAGGCGAGCGACATCGAGCGGCAGTGGTGGGTGGTGGACGCCGCCGGCCAGACGCTGGGTCGCTTGGCCACGCGCATCGCCACCCTGCTCGAGGGCAAGCACAAGGTGACCTACTCGCCGCACCTCGACACCGGCGACCACGTGGTGGTGATCAACGCCGCCGGGATTAAGGTGACCGGCAACAAGCTGCTCCAGAAGCGCTACTACCGCCATTCGGGCTACCCCGGCGGGCTGAAGGAGGAGAGCCTGGAAGCGCTCATGGCGCGCAAGCCGGAGCTCGTCATTGAGCGCGCCGTGAAGGGCATGCTGCCGCGAAACCGGCTGGGACGGGCCATGATCAAGAAGCTGAAGGTGTACCGCGGGTCGGAGCATCCGCACCAGGCGCAGCAGCCGACGGCTGCCGAGCTGTGAGAGGACGCAGATCAGGATGAGCACCAGCTACATCTACGGCACCGGCCGCCGCAAGACCTCGGTCGCGCGAGTTCGGTTACTGCCGGGCGACGGGCAGATCGTGGTGAACGGCAAGGACGTCGCCGACTACTTCGGCGGTACCGGTGGCGCCACCTCGCTGCGACTGCCGTTCCGCGTGACCGAGACCGAGGGCCGCTATTCGGCCTCGATCCTGGTGGCCGGCGGCGGCTTCTCCGGGCAGGCCGGCGCGATTCGGCACGGCATCGCTCGGGCCCTCGTGAGCGCCCATCCCGACGCTCGGTCCGCCCTGCGCAACGCCGGGCTGCTGACGCGCGACCCGCGCGCCAAGGAGCGCAAGAAGTACGGGCTCAAGCGAGCTCGCAAGGCTCCGCAGTACACCAAGCGCTAGACCGATCGAGCACGGCGGAGACGCCGCGGCCCTTTGGTATGATCGGGCCAAGACGCTCAGGAGGGCGACCCACCGACAGGTGCTCGACGCGATCAGCGAATTCCTGGACACGTACCTTCGCGGCAGCTGGCTGTCGCTGGTCGACATCCTGCTCGTCGCGATCGTCATCTACTGGATCTTCATTCTGATCCGCGGCACGCGCGCCGTGCGCATCGTCATCGGGCTCTCATTCCTGTACTTCATCTACCTGGTCGCACAGGCCGCGCAACTGCGGCTACTCTCCAACCTCCTCCAGACGGGCGCCGTGGTCGGGCTCTTTGCGATCGTGGTGGTCTTCCAGCCCGAGCTGCGGCGCGCCCTGGAGCAGATCGGCCGCTTTGGCTCCTTCAACCGCTTCTTCGTATCGAGCGACGTCTCGGGTGCCGAACGGATCGCCCGCGAGATCAGCCGCGCCGCGCGGCTCTTGGCGGGCTCGCGCCACGGCGCGCTGATCGTGCTCGAGCGCGACACCGGCCTCCAGGACCTCGCCACCGACTCGGGCGTCCCGATGCACGCCGACCTCCGCGCGGAGCTGCTGGCGACGATCTTCTACCACGGCACCGCCTTGCACGACGGGGCGGTGATCGTCTCCGGCGAGAAGATCATCGCAGCGGCGGTCCTGCTGCCGCTCTCCCAGAACGTGCTCGACAGCGAGCGCTATGGCACCCGCCATCGTGCGGCGATCGGGATCAGCGAGCAGACGGACGCGATCGTGGTCGTCGTCAGCGAGGAGACCGGCTCGATCAGCCTGGTCATGCGGGGGCGAATCGAGCGGAACCTGACCGAGGAGCAGCTGCGCCGTCGGATCTTCAACCTGATCCGACCCCAGGCGCCCCGCCAGCGCATGCCGCTGCTGCGTCGCAGCATGGAAGGGCGTTGGCAGGTCGGCCCGGAGGCTGAACCGGACCATCCGATCGATCCCGACGCGCGGGTCGTGGCGGATCGCCTCGGCGACGATCGTCGTGCGACGCCCACGCCTGCTCCTGACCAGACACCCGCCCAGCCCGGGGAGCCGCCACCTGTACCGGCTGAACGGAGGAGCTAGTGGCCTGGCTCGTCCGTAACTGGCACCTGAAGCTGGGCGCGGTCGCCCTCGCCACCATCCTCTACACCGGCTTCGTCTACTCCGGCTCGTTCACCGAGCGGCCCGTTTCCGGCGTCCGGGTCGACATTGCCGGGCAACCGAGCGACTGGATCCGGCTGGGACAGCTGCGCAGCGTGTCGATCACCTACCGCGTGGCCACCGACTCGGCAGACCTGGTGCAGCCCGAATCGTTCACCGCCACCGTCGACTTCGCCGATTACGACCTCGACCAGGCGGCCCAGCCGCAGTCGCTGCGGGTCGAGGTCCGGCCGACGCTGGACGGGGTCCAGATCCTGTCCATCGAGCCGGAAGAGGTGACCGTCACGCTCGACCGCGTGGACACCAAGACGATCCCGGTCCGCATCGATCGCGGCGATGTGCCGGAAGGCCTGGAGATCGGCGTGCCGGAGCTCAGCGTGCGGGAGGTGACTGCGCGCGGGGCAGCGTCGCTGCTCGCACGCGTCGACCACGCCAGGGCTACGGTCAGCATCCAACCATCCGGGATCGACGTGAACGACCAGGTGGAGCTCACCCCGGTGGACGTCAACGCCGAGCCGGTGCTGTCGGTCGAGCTCGACCCATCCAGCGTCACGGTCCAGATCGACGTCGAGGCCACCGAGACGAGCAAGACGGTCCCGGTGCGACCGAACCTGCAGGGAACGGTGGCCGCCGGGTTCGAGATCGCCTCGGTCAGCACCGATCCGCCGGTTGTCACGCTTCGTGGACTGCCAGCGGCCCTGGCCGGCGTCGTCGACGTCGTCACCGAGCCACTGCCGATCGGCGGAACGACCGCCACGCTGACGCTCGAAGGCGTGCTGTTACTGCCGCCCGGGACGCGGCTGGCAGAGGAGACTGGGCCGTTGGTCGTGAACGTCGACGTGCAGCCGGCGATCGTGACGCGCACGTTCCTGGTCGGGTTCGTCTGCCAGGGAGCCGAGCCAGGGATCGCATGCCTGCCACAGCAGCCTCAGGCGGCCGTCACGCTGCGCGGCACGGCTGCCGCGCTCGACGCGCTCGATGCGGCCGACCTGACACCGATCCTGGATGTCGCCGGGCTTCCTCCCGGGGAGCACGACATCATCCCGGCGCTGAACCTGCCAGCCGGTGTCGAGCAGGTCTCGCTGTCGCCCGGCGTCGTCGCGGTCATCCTGCGGCTGCCGAGCTCGCCGAGCCCCGCGCCCTGATGGGTCGCCTCTTCGGCACGGACGGAATTCGCGGCGTCGCCAACGTGGACCTGACCCCGATCCTGGCCTATGACCTCGGCAGGGCGGTCGGGCACCTCCTCGACGGCGTCGGACGGAGCGTGGTCGTTGGCCAGGACACACGCCGTTCCGGCGACATGCTGGTGGCAGCTCTGTCGGCGGGCCTCTCAGCCGTTGGGGCCGACGTGGTCGAGCTTGGGGTGGTCACCACCCCGTGCCTCGCCTTCGCGGCCGCGACCGGCGATCACGCGGCCGGCATCATGGTCTCTGCCTCGCACAACCCGGCCGAGGATAACGGGCTCAAGGTCGTATCCGGCGGGCGCAAGGTCGACGACGAGGTGGAGGATCAGCTCGAGCGGCTCATCTTCCAGGCCGATGCGCTGCCGGGCCGGACGAACGCCGAGCTCGGTTGGATCCGGCGCGACCCCGCCGAGGTGGATGCTTACCGCCGGCACCTGGTGGAAGCGGCCGGCGATGCGCTGGCCGGCCTGCGGATCGGGATCGACTGCGCGAACGGGTCGGCGACGGCCGTCGCGCCCGACCTCTTCCGCCAGCTCGGCGCCGAGCCGACCGTCCTTTTCGCGGACCCGGACGGCACGAACATCAACCTCGACTGCGGATCGACCCACCCGGAGGCCCTCGCCGCGGCCGTGCTCGAGCATGGGCTGCAGATGGGATTCGCCTTCGACGGGGACGCGGACCGCCTGATCGCGGTCGACGAGGCCGGCGAGATCGTCGACGGAGATGCGGTGATGGGCATCTGCGCCCTTCAGCGCCTGGCGGAGGGCTCATTGCGCAACCAGATCCTGGTCGCAACCGTCATGAGCAATGGCGGGCTGGAGCGCGCGATCGAGGCGGCCGGCGGGCGCGTGCTGCGAACCCCGGTCGGGGATCGTCACGTGTTCGAGGCGATGGAGCGCGCCGACGCCGTCGTCGGCGGGGAGCAGTCCGGCCACATCATCTTTCGCGATCGGGCCACCACCGGCGACGGGATCTTGACCGCGATCGAGCTGGTCAAGGCGGTGCGCGCCGGCGGTGCCACCCTCGGCGAGCTGGCCCGCCGCATTCCGAGGCTTCCGCAGGTGGTGATAAACTCAGCCGTCCGTCACAAGGACTCTTGGGAGGTGGACCCAGCCTTCGCCGTCGCCGTGGCGCGCGCAGAGGCACGCCTTGGATCGCGGGGACGGATCCTGGTCCGCCCGTCGGGCACCGAGCCCAAGATCCGGATCATGGTCGAGGGCGACCAGCTGGACGAGATCAACGAGATCGCCCGTGAGCTGGACGAGCTCGCCCAGGCCCGCCTGAACTAGGCGCAAAGGAGACTCCCATGTGCGGCATCGTCGGGTACGTCGGGCCGCGCGACGCGGCGCCGATCCTGCTCGAGGGGCTGCGCCGCCTCGAGTACCGCGGCTACGACTCGGCCGGGATCGCGCTCCTCACCGAGGCCGGCGATGTGTTCGTCGAGAAGAAGGCCGGCAAGCTCACCAACCTGACCGATCACCTCAATGGCGACGCTCCAGCCGGTCACCCCGGAATCGCCCACACCCGCTGGGCGACGCATGGCCGCCCGAACGACGCGAACGCGCATCCGCACACCGACTGCGGCGGCCGGCTGGCGCTCATCCACAACGGGATCATCGAGAACTACCGCGAGATCAAGGAACGGATGCTGGCCGAGGGCCATCGGTTCACCTCCGAGACCGATACCGAGGCGCTGGCGCACCTGATCGAAAGCCACTATGCCGGCGACCTGGTGGAGGCTGTGCGCCTGGCCCTCGGCGAAGTGCGCGGCGCGTATGCCATCGGTGTCATGCATACCGACCATCCCGATCAGATCGTGGGAGCGCGCATGAACGTGCCGCTCATCGTCGGCCTGGGCAACGGCGAGGGGTTCCTGGCCAGTGATGTGCCGGCGATCCTCGAGCACACCAAGAACGTGGTGATCCTGCACGAGGGCGACATCGCGGACGTGTCGGCCGGTGGCGTGCGGATCGTGGGCCTCGACGGGTCAGAGGTACAGCGCGAGGTGACGCGCATCCGCTGGAACATCGAGGCGGCCGAGAAGGGCGGCTTCGCGCACTTCACCCTTAAGGAGATCTATGAGCAGCCGCACGCCATCCAGGAGGCGCTGCGCGGGCGGGTCGACGCGTCAGGATGGATCACCCTGCCCGAGCTCGACGCGATCGAGGACAAGCTGCGCGCCGCAGAGCGCGTGTACGTCATCGGCTGCGGCACTGCGCATTACGCCGCCGACGTCGGAGCGCACCTGATCCAGCAGTGGGCCGGGCTTCCGGCGAGCAGCCAGATCGGGAGCGAGATGCGCTATTCCCCGCCGCCGATCGACGAGCGCACGCTGGTCATCAGCGTCAGCCAGTCCGGCGAGACGGCCGACACGCTGGCTCCACAGAAGCTGGCGGCAGAACGGGGCGCCACGATCGTGGTCGTGACGAACGTGGTCGGCAGCGCCATCACCCGCGAGGCCGATGCCGTCTGCTACCTCCAGGCCGGGCCTGAGATCGCGGTCGCCTCGACCAAGGCGTTCGTGACCCAGGTGGTTGTGCTCCAGATGATCGCGCTTCACCTGGCCACACTCCGCGGCCGGCTGAGCGCGCACCAGGTGCGCACCTATGGGCTGGGCCTGAGGGAGCTTCCGGCGCTGGCCGCCGAGACACTGAAGCTCGCGCCGCAGGTGAAGAAGCTGGCACGTCGCTGGAACCATGTCCGCGACGTGATGTATATCGGACGCGCGCTCGGCTTCCCGATCGCCATGGAGGGGGCGCTGAAGCTCAAGGAGCTGTCGTACGTCCACGCGGAGGGTTACGCCGCCGGGGAGCTGAAGCATGGCCCGATTGCGCTGCTCGATCACGACACGCCCCTGGTCGCGATCGCCACCAAGGGCGCCACCTACGAAAAGGTGGTGAGCAACATCGCGGAGGTGCGCGCGCGGGAGGCGCCGGTGGTCGCCGTCGCGACCGCCGAGGACGAGGAGATCGCGCGCTACGCGCAGGACGTGCTCTACGTCCCCGAGACGCTCGAAGAGCTTGCCCCGGTGATTGCCATCCTTCCGCTGCAGCTGCTCGCCTACGAGGTGGCCGTGGCCCGTGGCGCGGACGTCGACCAGCCGCGCAACCTCGCCAAGTCGGTCACCGTCGAGTAGCGCGTTGGGGATGAGCCGCCACGAGATCGGCGTCGACCTCATCGACATCGACCGGATCACCGCGGTGCTGGCCCGATTTCCCGACCGCTTCCGGGAGCGCGTCCTGACCGAGGCCGAGTCGCGCTACTGTGGCCGCAAGGCCGAGCGCATCGCCGGCCGCTGGGCGGCGAAGGAGGCGATCAGCAAGGTCCTGGGCCTGGGTGTCCGGGGCGTCGGCTGGCGCGAGATCGAGATCCTGCCGAACTGGGCCGGCGCACCGCAGGTCCGGCTGCATGCCCGCGCAGCCGCGCGCGCAGCCGCCATGGAGCTCCAGGACGTGACCGTGTCCATCTCCCACGAGCGCCGCATGGCGGTGGCGGTGGCGGTCGCCCATCGCGGGGCGCCGGAGTAGCCGATGGCGATTCGGTCGATCACCCAGCGCTGGGTGGCCGAGCGGTTGCCGCCCCGTCCCGCGCGCGCGCACAAGGGCAGCTTCGGTCGGCTGCTCGTGCTGGCCGGCTCGCTCGAGTACGCCGGCGCCGCGCTCCTCGCGGGCCTGGGCGCCGCGCGCGCCGGTGCCGGGGTGGTGTGCCTCGCCACCCCGGAGTCAGTCGGCATGCGGCTGCTCGGGATCGTGCCGGAGCTCACCTCGCTGCTTCTCGCCGAGGAGGCGCCCGGGCTGATCGCTCCTGGCGGCTGGCGCCGCCTGGCGGCCGAGGCGAGCTCGTACGAGGCGCTGGTGGTCGGGCCAGGTCTCGGCCGTCAGCCCTCCACCATGCGTCGGGCGCGCCACCTGATCGTCGAGCTGAAGCGCCCCGCCGTCGTCGACGCGGATGGGCTCCACGCCCTGGCGGGCGCGCAACGCTGGTGGCAGGGTCTCGCCGGGCCGCTCGTGCTGACGCCCCACCCCGGCGAGTTCGCGCGACTCACCGGCGCGTCGCCCGACCCGGCGCTGGGTGAGGACGACGACGTGCGGGCGGCCGCCGCGAGGGAGGCGGCCATCCGGTGGGGCCAGGTCGTCGTCCTCAAGGGAGCGCGCACCGTGGTCGCCGACCCTGATGGCGAGGTGCTGCGCTCCGACGTGGCCACGCCGGCGCTGGCCACGGCGGGCAGCGGGGACGTGCTGGCCGGCGTGATCGGGGCCTTCCTGGCGGCTGGCAGCTCGCCGCTGGAGGCGGCCGGCTGTGGAGTCGCGGTTCATGGGGCGGCTGGCCTGCTGGCGGAGGATCGGCTGGGCCACGCCGGCGTGATCGCGCGCGACCTTGCCGGCCTCCTGCCGGAGGCGATCGAGCAGCTGCGCGGTGGGCGAAGCGCGTGAGCGGACCGGCGCCGGCCCGCAGCCCGCATCGCGCCTGGGTCGAGGTCGACCACGGCGCCATCGTCGACAACCTGGCCGTGCTGCGACAGCTCGCGGGCCGAGAGAAGCCGGTGATCGCCGTCGTGAAGGCCAACGCCTACGGCCACGGGGGGGTCCCGGTTGCGCGGACGCTGGTGGCGGCCGGCGCGGAGCGCCTGGCGGTCGCGACCCTCTCGGAGGGCCTGGAGCTTCGAGACGCCGGCGTCGAGGCGCCGATCACGCTGCTGTGGGGGCTCGGCCCGCCGGAAGCCGCGCCGGCGATCGGGGCAGGCCTGGAGGTGACGGTCTACGACGCCGTCGGCGTCGATCTGGTCGAGCGGGCCGCAGCGGCCACCGGGGGGCGCGCGTCGGTGCAGCTGAAGATCGACTCCGGGCTCGGGCGGCAGGGCGCCGAACCGGCCGACGCGGTCGACCTCGCGCTGCGCATTGCCCGCAGCCGGCACCTGGCGCTCACGGGCACGTTTAGCCATCTGGCCATTCCCGGCGAGGACGACGCCTACACCGACGTGCAGCTGCTGCGCCTGGCGCAGGCGCTGGACGCGATGCGGTCGGCGGGCGTCGACCCCGGCCTCGTCCACGTGGCGGCCACCGGAGGGATCCTGGCCGGCGCCGGCGCCTTCGCGGATGCGGTGCGTCCGGGCCTCGGCCTGTACGGTCTGGTGCCCGGCTGGGCGACCGCGCGTGAGCATGGCCTGCGCCCTGCCCTGTCGCTCAAGGCCCTTCCGCTGCGCATCTTCGACCTGCCGGCCGGCGCGGCCCTGGGCTACGGGCTACGCTTCCGGGCCGAACGGGCGACCCGCATTGCCACGCTTGGGATCGGGTACGGCGACGGCTGGCCGCGCGCCCATGCCAACAACGGACGAGTACTGGTGCGCGGCCGCGAGGCTCCGATCGTCGGAGCGGTCAGCATGGACGGGATCACCGTCGATCTCGGCCAGAACGATGATGTAACCTACGGCGACGAGTTCGTCCTGATCGGCGAGCAGATGG
This sequence comes from Candidatus Dormiibacterota bacterium, assembly GCA_035632895.1. Classification (GTDB taxonomy): domain Bacteria; phylum Chloroflexota; class Limnocylindria; order QHBO01; family QHBO01; genus DASQFY01. The sequence continues at coordinate 8,208 of DASQFY010000172.1, read as the reverse complement.
GCGCTCGCATCTCGGCCGATGAGGTCGCCGCTGAGCGTCGCACCATCAACTACGAAGTGACGACTGCGCTCCGCGAGCGGCTCCCTCGCCTGCATCTGTAGGGCAGGGCAGCACCCGCGCGAGGACCCCGCGGCGTCGAGCGAGACGAGAATGGCTGTCCCGACTGAGATGGACGTCTGGCAGGGCGAGATCGCCGAGCTCGAGGTCGATGCACTGATCGTGCCGGCCAACGAGAGCCTCTTCATGACGATCCCCGTCACCAGGGCGGTGAAGCGCTACTCCGGCGAGGCGATCGAGCGTGACGCCGTCGATCAGGGACCGATCGAAGCCGGCTCCGCCGTCGTGACCGGCGGTGGCAATCTCGCCGCGCCGTACATCATCCACACCGTCGCGGTCGGCCACGACCTGCAGCCCGACGCCGATCGCGTTCGGCGCGCGCTCCACGCCGCCCTTGAGATCGCCGCCCGGCTCGGGCTGCACCGCCTGGCGATCGCCCCCATCGGGATCGATCGAGGCGTCTTCACCGCGGACGAGGCCGCCGGCCTGCTGGCCGAGGTCCTGTCCGAGCGATCCACCGCCGGCGACCCGCTGCCGTCGTCGCTCGTCGTGGCCACCGGGGGCCCGGCGGAGGCGGCCTCCTACCACGCCGCGCTCGAGCCGCTGCGCACCGTGCCTCGATGACGGCCGCTGGACCGGACGCCATTGCCGCCGAGCTCCGGCGACGTGGCCTCGCAGCACCGGCTCGCCTGCTCCTCGAGGCGCATCGACCCTTTCGACCGCTCGTCGGGGACATGGTGACCTTCCTGGCGCCCGTGCTGGGGTCCGTCGTTGGCCGTCGCGCGGCGGAGCTCGGCGCGGCGCTCGACGACGACGCCGGCATTGACCGCCTGCTCGAGCAGCTCGGCGACGTGGACGAGGGGTAGATGCCGAACCTCGGAGAGCTGCTTGGCACGCTCGTCGGGCTGATCGGCTCGCAGTTCGCCGCGTCGTCGCTCCGCCTTGGGCCCGCCCCGAGCATTGCGATCTTCCTGGTCGTGCTGGTTCTCCTCTCGCTCGTGGCTCGGCCGGCGACGCGCTGGACGACGCGCGACCTCGGCCGGCTGGCAATGGTGCCGCGTGCCATGGCGCTGGCGGCCGAGTCTGGAGCGGCCGCCGCCTTCTCGCTCGGCAGTGCCGGCGTGAGCCGCGCGACGTCCGCCTTCGACCGGCTGCAGACGCTTGCGGCGCTGCCGGTGCTCGGCCACGTGGCCCGAACCGCCGCCCGTGCCGGAGTGCCGCTGCGGGTCACCGCCAACGACGCGGTCGCAGTCCACCTGGCCGAGGTGACACTCGACGATGCACATCGCGCCACCGAGACGCCTGAGCGCGGCGAGCGCTCGCGGGCCGAGTATGTGGGGGAGGGACGTCCGGTCGCCGCGGCCGTGGCCCTCACCGACGCAGCCTGGCCCGCCGCCGCCTTCGTGGCTGGCGGATTGGCGGAGGAATCACTGCTCATGCTCCAGGCCACGGCCGATGACGCCGACTGGACCAGCGCCGGCACCGGCGCGCCCTCCCAGGCCGGATCCGTGCTGCTCAGCGGCGATGGGGCGCTCATCGGACCGGAGCTGTACCAGGCGCCCAGCGACCTGCGGGCGAGCGGGCACGATCGCACCGGGGTGCTCGCCTCGAACCGGCTGATCCTGGCCGTCATCGGGCTCGTTCTCGTCGGCTCCTTCGCCGCCGTCGCCGCTGGAGTCGACCTGGCCGGGGCGCTGGCAGGGCGCTGAGAGGTGCGTCGCTCGCTGCCGGCGGCGACCGTCGTCGTGGTCGGGCTGCTCCTGCTCCTCGACTACGTCGTCATCAATCCCACCCTCGCGGCGCTCGCGGACCTGCTGCTGGAGCTCCTCGTCCTGCTGGCGGCGGGCGCGGCGCTCGCCGGCGGCGTGGCGCTCGTCCTGCGGCATTGGACTGAGATGGTCGGGCGTCGGGCGGACCCGCTCGGTTCGGTCGTGCTGCTGGTTGGGTTCGCCGCCATCCTGATCGCCGGCCTGTACCCGGGGTCCAGCGGCTCGACCGATCCCGCGGTCCGCTGGCTGGTGGCGGCGCTCCTGGCCCCGCTCATCGCATCGCTCTTTGCGATGCTGTTCTTCTTCCTGCTGGGCGCCGCACGCCGCGGGCTGGCCCTTCGCAGGCGCGAGAGCAGCCTGATGCTGGCCGCCGCCGGCGTGGTGGTGGTGCTGCTGCTGCCGATCGGCGGCGTGCCAGGAGACTGGCTGGCCACGGCCGCGAGCTGGACCCTGGCCGTGCCAATCGGCGGCGTGTTTCGCGGACTGCTGATCGGCGTGGCGGTCGTGACCGCGGTCCATGCCACGCGGGTGCTCCTCGCCGTGAACGGCGCCGATGAATGAGCCCGATCCGCGGCCGTGGCGGCGCGCGGCGTTGGCGCCGCTGGCGCTGGTCGCAGTTCTGGGAGTGGCATCCTTCGTGCGCCCGGGCGACAGCGGCGGGGCGCTCCTGTTGGCCAACCCGGATCGCTCGCGGGTGACCGAGCTGCGCGTTGTCCTGGCCGCGCTGCCCGATCAGCCGCTGGTGCTCGTGGGGCTTGATCCAGACCTGGGCACCTACGCCGAGATCAGGACCACGGTGCGCGCGGCCTTCGATGATCTGCGGAGGCGAGATGCGCGTCTCGCCATCGTCAGCTTCACGCCCGAGGGCCGTGCCGTGGCCGCGGCCGAGCTCGACCGCCTGGCGCGGACTGGCTTCGCACAGGAAGCGCTTCTCGACCTGGGTTTCATCGCCGGCGCCGAGGCCGGAATGGTGCGCGCCGTAACCGCGCTGGTCCCCGTCGCGGCGGAGGGGTCCCTGGCGGGCGCCGTTCGGGAGGCTGGGGGCGGGATGGGCGCGTTTGACATCGTGCTGGTCGTCGGCGGCGGCGACCTCGGCCCACGGACCTGGGTCGAGCAGGTCGGCACGCGGCTGCCGGGCCTGCCGATCGTGGCGATTGCGCCGACCTTCGCACAGCCGGAGCTGGCGCCCTACCTGCGCACGGGTCAGCTGGCTGCGCTGCTCGCCACGCTGCGCGACGGAGCAGCCTACGCCTCGTCGGTCGCCGCCGCCGCCGGCCCACCGAACGTCCCTAACGAGTCGCCGGAGCGGGTGCCGAGCGCGTTGGCGATGCTGATCGGGATGCTGCTCGCCCTGGTCGTCCTGGGACGCACGTTGCTCGCCAGCGCTTGGGGCGGCGCAGGCAGCGCCGGCCCGACCGAGACCGATGGGCGCCACGCGACGCGCAGCCCGCGGGCCGCTGCTGAACGCGCCCCGAGCGACGAGCCAGTTGCGGATGGCGAATCAGCCGCGAACGGCGAGCCGACCGGGGACGGTGAGCCAGTCGAGGGCCCGGAGTGAGCGGATTTTGGGGCTCGGACCTTGCCGGCGTGGCCGCCACCTGGGTCGCGGCGCTGGTCACGGTGCTGGTGTGGTCGTATCTGATCGGGGAACGCCGAGTCTTCCAGCTGGCGCAGCACCTGCTCGCCGGGCTGGCCACCGGCTACCTGGTGCTGCTGGCGGTGCGCGAGGTCCTGCTGCCGCGCCTGGCGGAGCCGCTGGTCCGCGACCCGGCTGGCAACCTCCTGCTCCTGCCGGCGCTCGTGCTGGTGGGGGCACTGGCCGGCGCGCGGTGGCTGCCGCGTCCGGTTGTGGCGCTGCCGGTGGCGTTCCTGGTGGCCGGGACGGCGGCATTCGCGCTGGGCGGCGCGGTGGTTGGCACGCTGCTCCCGCAGCTGGCGGCGAGCGTCATCCAGCCTGGTGGAGCGGAGACTGTTGCGAACGGGCTGGTCGGCCTGGGCGTCACCTCATTGGTGCTGATCGGCTTCCTCCACGGCGTGCCGCGCAGCCGAATCGTGGGTGGAGCCGCCGGCGCGGGCCGCTGGCTGCTGCTTGGCGGCATCGGGGGCTGGCTCGGATTCCTCCTCGTGAGCCGGCTGGCGTTGGTCGTCGACCGCATCGGATTCCTGCTCGGCGATTGGCTGGGGCTGGCCCGATGACGCTCGAACAACCGGTTGCCCACGTGTCGCATGTGGCAAGCGAGCTGGCCGGGCCCGTGGCCGAGCTCTCACTGCTGGTCGACGTCGGCTCCGCCTGGACGAAGGCGGTCGTCGTGGCGCGGGCACGCGGCAGGTGGCGCATCGCCGCGCACGCGGCGCAGCCGAGCGCCTGGGGGGAGGAGCAGCTCGTGACGGCGCTGGTTGCCCGGCTGTCGAGCGGCGCGGACCGACGCGTGGCGGACCGCTTGGCCGAACTGCTGGGCAACGCGCCACGGATCGCCTGTCACACACCGCGTCGCGCCGGGCGGATCGGCCTGGCCGCGGTCTCGGCCGAGCTCTCCGGTGCGTCGGCACGGCGTGCCGCCGAGTCCGCCGGTTGGACGGTCGCGGAAGCGGCTACGTCCGATGATGGCCGCCCGCTGGCCGAGCGCCTCGGCGCGCTCCAGGCCGCCGACGTCGACGCCTGGCTGCTCGCAGGCGGGTTCGACGATGGACGAGCTGACCAGGCACTCGAGATGGCCGGCCTGGTGGCGGCCGCGCGCGGCGCCTCGCGCACCCCGGTCCTGTGGGCGGGTTCCGCCGGCCTGGCCGATGAGGTGGCGCTTCTCTTCGAGCCCGGCGCTGTCGAGGCAGTCGCCAACCCACGGCCAACGGCCGGCGAGGAGGATCCGTTGCCCCTTCGGCACGCATTGGAAGCGCTCCTCCAGCAGCTGGTGGAGCCGGGCGGCGTCCGACAGCTGACGCCGGTCTCGTTCCGTCGGGCGGTGGCAGAGCTGGCCCGATCCACGGAGCGGCGGGTGCTCGGTGTCGACCTGGGTGCGCGCTACGCCAGCTGGGTGGTCGCAGACGAGACGGGCACTGCGGAGAGCCGCGTCTTCGCCGCGGGCGGCCTCTCAGCCGCGAGCCTGGTCGGCCCTGGCGGGCCGGCCCGCCTGGCGAAGCTGCTGCCCCTCGCGATCGACGAGCTCGCGGTGGCGGATGCGCTCCAGAACCTTCGAGCGCGTCCCGGAACCCTGCCGCAGACCGAGGATGAGCTCGCGATCATGCACGCGGCGGCCGGTCAGCTGCTGGCCCAGGGAGCCGCGGACGAAGGCCCGATCTCCGGGATCGACCTCCTGATCGGGTCCGGCCGCACGCTGGCGGCCGCACCGCGGCCCGCCCAGGCTGCTCAGCTGCTGCTCGACGGCGTCAGGCCACTCGGCGTCACGGAGCTGGCTGTCGACACCGCCGGCGCCCTCTCGCCGCTCGGCGCCCTGGACGACGCCGAGATTCGCGAGGGGATGGGGATGCTGCGCGACGACCTCCTCACGCCACTCGGCGCCGCGGTCGTGTGCCGCGGCGGCCGTCCGGGCGGAATGGCCTTGCACGTGACGGCGCACCGCGCGGGATGGCCGACGATCGGCCCGGTCGAGCTCCGCGTTGGTCAGCTCCAGATTCTGCCCTTGGGACGCGGCCAGTCGGCGGAGCTGGAGATCGAGCTCGAGTCCGGCGTCACGCTCGGCGGCCCGCGAGGCGCGCGACGCGTGCAGGCGACGGTCACCGGTGGTTCGTTGGGGCTCATCCTCGACGCGCGTGACGTCCCGCTGACGCTGCCGCGGCGCGCCGATGACCGGCGCGCAGTGCTCGCCGGATGGCGTGATGCCTTTGCGCGCGAGCCCACGACTCCGGCCGTCGGAGAGCAGCTATGAACGAGGCAGCGCTGCATCGGGTACGCATCCCGCGCGGCACGGTGCCGAGCGTCCTGACCGGCAGTGAGGTGCAGCCTGACCAGGTGCTGGGGCTGCATCGCCGCCCTGGTACTCCGGTGCGTGTGCCCCTGGCGAGCAGGCTGCGCGTACGACCGGAGGCAGTCGCCGGCCTGCTGGTGGCACGTCCTGGTGCTCGCCTGGCCGAGGGTGATGCGATCGCGCGCGGGACGGACGGCCGCGAGGCCCTCGCCCCGATCGGTGGCCTGCTGCTGGGCGTCTCTGCCATTGACGGCACCGCGCTGCTTGCGCCGCTGGGACCCGAGGAGCCGGTGATCGGCCACGTCCACGGCCGCGTTCGCGCCGTGGAGGACGGTGCCATCACGGTGGAGGTGCCGGGTACGCTGGTGCATGGCGTCGGCGGCACCGGCGAGGCGGTCCACGGCGAGCTGGTGGTCGCCGTCCACGATCCGGCCGAGGAGCTGCGCGCCGCCGCGATCGACGTCGGGGCGACCGGCAAGATCCTGGTCGGCGGGTCCCGCGCTTCGGCCGAGACGCTGACCCGCGCGCGGGCGATGGGCGTGGCCGGGATCGTGCTCGGCGGCGTGCTCGACAAGGAGCTGCGCGACTTCGAGGCGATCCAGCGGCGGCGGCGGGAGGTCGGCGGGCTGTCGGGGGCGTTCGGCGTCCTGCTGCTAGAGGGCTTCGGCAAGGTCGGCATCGACCCCCAGCGCTTCGGATGGTTCAAGGCGCATGTTGGTCATGTGGCGAGCCTGTTCGGCGCCGATGGGCTGCTGTATGTCTACGACGCGGCCCCGGCCCCCGGGCGGCGCACCCTGCCGCGCGTCGGCGAGCGCGTGATCGCCCATCGTCGTCCGTTCCAGGGCCGTGCCGGTGTGCTGGTGGCGGAGCTCGATGACCTGCACGCCACGCCATCGGGCATTGCCACCCGCATGGGACTCGTGCGCTTCGAGGATGGACGCCTGGCACCGGTCCCGCTCGCCAACCTGGAGGCCACCCTGCCCGTGCCGCCGAGCGCCTGACCCGTATCCTTCAACGCGCATGGACCGATTCACGGCAGCCGCGCCGGCCGCCGGCGCGCTGCGAAGCGACAGCCCCGCGGGCACACGCGCCCTCGGGCGGGCGCTGGGAGTGCGCGCCACCGCTGGGACGGCACTGGCCCTGATCGGTCCATTGGGCGCCGGCAAGACTCAGTTGGCGAAGGGCGTGGCCGATGGGCTCGACGTGACGACCGTCGTCAACAGCCCAACCTTCGTGCTCATGAACGAGCACGTCGGCCGCCTGCGACTCTTCCATGTGGACGCCTACCGCCTCGACGACCCGGAGGAAGCGCTCGCCGCCGGGCTGTTTGACGAGCGCCAGGCCGACGGGGTGACGGTGGTCGAATGGGCCGATCGGCTGGATGGCTGGCTGCCGGTCGAGCGGCTCGACCTGTGGATCATGCCTGATCCCGCCGCCGAGAACGGTCGCGAGATCCGCTGGATGGCCCACGGAGAGGCGCACGCCAGGCTGGCCGGCGAGGCGCTGCGATGATCGTCGCCATCGAATCGGCCTCGACCGATCTCTCGGTTGCCATCGCCGCGGACGACGGCACCCTCCTCGCTGAGGACGGCTGGCGCTCCGACCGCCGCGCCGGGCACGAGCTCCTCCCTCGCCTCCTCACGCTGCTGGCCGCGAGCGGACATCGGCTCGACGAGGCAAGCGCCTTGGCGGTCGGCCACGGCCCAGGCTCATTCACCGGGCTGCGGGTGGGCATGAGCGTGGCAAAAGGCCTGGCGCTCGGGCTTGGGCGTCCAATCGTCGGAGTGCCCAGCCTGGAGGCGTGGCTCGAGGCCGAGCCCGACGCGCAGGCGGCGGTCTCGCGCGCGGGCGCGCGAGAGGTGTACCTCCTCATGCGCGGCGAGGAGATGCCGCGAATCGTGGACCGGGATGGCCTGCCCTCGGGTGCCGACGCCGCGCCGCTGGTCGCGGCGGCTGAGCTGGCCGAGGCGTTCGGCCTCTCCGGAGCGCGCGCCCCGACCCGGGCGGCGGCCTCGGTGGCGGCCATGGCGGCAGCACGCCTGGCCATCGACCCGGCCGGCGACGACCTAGCACGCATCGAGCCCTTCTACCTCCGTCCACCACGCGGCCTCGGCCAGCTGGCGCCCTCGGCCGAGGTGGTGACATGGCGGTGACCATGCCGCTGACGGTGGACGCCATGCGGATCGGCGATATCGAGCAGGTCCTGGAGATCGAGCGCCTCAGCTTCAGCACGCCCTGGCCCTCCTACGCGTTCGAGCAGGAGCTGACCGGCAACCGGCTGGCACGCTACGTGGTGGCGCGCGCCGCCGGTCCGCATGGGGAGCACGTGGTCGGCTTCGCGGGCGTCTGGCTGATGGTCGACGAGGCCCACATCACCACCTTTGGGGTCCATCCCGACTGGCGACGCCGCGGCGTCGGCCGCCGTTTGCTGCTGCGCCTGGCGGAGCTCGCCCTTGAGC
>DASQFY010000171.1:0-3674 GCA_035632895.1 Candidatus Dormiibacterota bacterium | reverse complement strand
GTTGGCGTGCATCATGAGGATGCGCCCCACGCGCTCGGTGCGTCCGGTGACCGAGTTGAGCACGCGGCCGCCGGCCCCGAGCTTGCCCGAGTAGACGCGAAAGTAGGTGAGCTTGCCGACGTAGGGGTCGGCCATCACCTTGAAGGCGAGCGCCGCGAAGGGCTGGTCGTCGCTGGGCTCGCGGGTGGTCGCGACGCCGTCGCCGTCGGTGATCTGGGAGCCCTCGAGCCCCTCGACCGCCTCGACGTCGAGCGGGCTGGGCAGATAGTCGATGACCGCGTCGAGCAGCGGCTGCACACCCTTGTTCTTGAAGGCCGAGCCGCACAGCACCGGGGTCATGGAGATGTCGAGGGTCGCCTTGCGGATGTCCGCGACCAGGCGCGCGGCCTCGATCGGCTTGTCCTCGAGGTAGTCCTCCATCAGCTTGTCGTCGTACTCGGCGATCGCCTCGATCAGCTCGGTGCGCGCCTGGTGGGCGGCGTCGGCGAGCTCGGCGGGGATCTCGGTGATCTCCCAGTCCTGGCCCAGGTCGTCCAAGTAGACGATGGCCTCCATCTTCACGAGGTCGACGACGCCGGTGAACTCGGCCTCGGCGCCGATCGGCAGCTGCACCGGCACCGGGTGCGCGCCGAGGCGGTCCTTCATCGTCTGGACCGAGCCCTCGAAGTCGGCCCCTATGCGGTCCATCTTGTTGATAAACGCGATACGCGGCACGCGGTACTTGTCGGCCTGGCGCCAGACCGTCTCGGACTGGGGCTCCACGCCGGCAACCGAGTCGAATACCGCGACGGCGCCATCGAGCACGCGCAGGGAGCGCTCGACCTCGACCGTGAAGTCCACGTGGCCCGGGGTGTCGATGATGTTCACGCGATGGTCGCGCCACGACGCGGTGGTGGCCGCGGAGGTGATGGTGATGCCCCGCTCCTGCTCCTGCTCCATCCAGTCCATGACCGCTGCGCCCTCGTGAACCTCACCCATCTTGTGGGTGCGGCCGGTGTAGAAGAGGATGCGCTCCGTCGTCGTCGTCTTGCCGGCGTCGATGTGCGCCATGATTCCGATGTTGCGCGTCTTCTCGAGTGGTACCTGTCGTGCCATGTGCTGTCTCGGTGCTTTCCGTCTTCGGGCAGAAAAAAAGCCCTGACCGGGCCGGTGCTGCGTCCTGTGCTCGCCCGGGTCTGGTCTATGTGGTGGGAGTCTCCATTGACGTGAACGATCGTCCACCGCGGAGCGGCTGAAGCGGGGCAGGGGCTGGGAAGGCCCGCCCGCGGACGACACACGATGGTAGCAGCAGGTGGGCGGCCTGATGGCCTCTGCAATGCGCCATGATGCCGCGGCGATGACGGCAGCGAGCAGCGGGAGAGCGGCCCCTTCCAAGTCCCGCGCGCCCGAGCTGGCGGTGACCGCCGCCGGCCTGTTGGCCGCCGCGCTGATGGGCCTGGCCGACCTCCTTCCCATTGTCTCTGTCGACGTGGCCAGCGGCTCCTGCGAGGTCATCAACGACTCCGACCCCGAGCTCGCCGACGGGTGCGTGCAGAGCGGCTTGGAGCGCCACGGGCCGGCGCTGCTGCTGCTGGCGCTCGTTACCGCCGTGATGGCCTGGGGCGCGGGGCTGGGCGGCTCGCGGCCCGCCGCGGCGGCGCTGGTGGCCGTGGGGCTGGTGGTGCTGGGAATCGCGCTGCTCATCGACCTGCCGGTGACCGACGACACAGGCGCGATCGGGCCCCGCTTCGAGGGAGCTCGCGCCCAGGCGGAGGTCGGGTTCTACCTGGAGCCGGCGGCGGGGATGCTGGCGGCGCTGACCGGAGCAGCGCGGCTGTTGCTCTTCAACCGACAGTCGACTTAGTGCCGTGGGCCCACCGCTGCGCGTCGATCTGCAAGCCTGCCCGGCATGCCGGGCAGGCCCGCAATCGAACTGATCCGCCCGCCCGAGCTGACCGACAGCGTTCCGTACGCGTACGCCGCCGTGGCTGGCGATGTCTCGCGGCTCATCTTCACCGCCGGGGCCTGCCCGCTTGACGCAAGCGGCGAGACCGTGGCCGCCGGCAATGTGGCGGCGCAGGCCGAGCAGGTCATGACGAACCTCGAGACCACGCTGCATGCCGCCGGCGCCGGTCTGACCGATGTGGTGAAGACCACGGTGTACGTTGCCAGCGCGCGCCAAGACGATCTCCTGGCCGCTTGGGACGTGGTGAGCCGGCACTTCGGTGATCACGACGCCCCCAGCACCCTCCTCGGAGTTACGGTGCTGGGCTACCGCGACCAGCTCGTGGAGGTCGAAGCGGTGGCGGCGATTCGCTGAACGCCGGCCGCTGCTGCTACCAGCGGTAGTGGGCGAAGGCTTTATTCGCCTGAGCCATGCGGAAGATGTCGTCCTTGCGCTTGAAGGCGCCGCCCTGCTGGGACTGGGCGTCGCCCAGCTCGCCGGCGAGGCGCTCCGACATCGACTTCTCGCGCCGCGCGCGGGAGAACTCCACGAGCCAGCGCACGGCGAGCGTGCGGGCGCGCGGCGAGGGCACCTCTACGGGCACCTGGTAGGTGGCGCCGCCGACACGGCGGGAGCGCACCTCGAGGACCGGGGTCAGCACCTTGATCGACTCCTCCAGCGCGGGCACCGGCTCGGTGTTGGTGCGTCGCGACAGGATGTCGAGGGCGTCGTAGACGATCTGCTCGGCGGTCGACTTCTTGCCGTCCACCATCACCTTGTTGATCACCTGCTGCACGAGCTTCGACCCGTACATCGGGTCGTTCTCGATCTCGCGAGCGCCCGGTGAGTTGCGGCGGGGCACGGCTAGCGAGCCTTTGCGCCGTACTGGGAGCGGGCCTTCTTGCGCTCGGATACTCCGGCCGCGTCGAGGGTTCCGCGAACCACCTTGTAGCGCACGCCCGGCAGGTCCTTCACGCGGCCACCGCGCACGAGCACGACCGAGTGCTCCTGCAGGTTATGGCCCTCCCCGGGGATGTAACAGGTGACCTCCATCCCGTTGGTGAGGCGCACGCGGGCCACCTTGCGAAGCGCGGAGTTCGGCTTCTTAGGCGTGGTCGTGAATACGCGCGTGCAAACTCCGCGCCGCTGTGGCGCGGCGGTCCGCTTCTTGCGCCCCTGCCCGGACTTCAGACCGGGCGTGGTGACCTTCTTGTTGGGCTTCGTGCGGCCCTTGCGTACGAGCTGATTGATGCTGGGCATGCGGCGCGTGATGGTAGCAGCGGCCACCGTAGAGTCTGGCCCTGTGCGACTCGACCATTACCGCGCTGGAGCCGGCGAGCCGCTCGTGCTCGTTCACGGCATCGGACACACCTGGCGGGGCTGGAAGCCGATGCTGTCGCTGCTCGAGCCAAGCTTCGACGTCCTGGCCGTCGATATGCCGGGTTTCGGCCACTCGCCAGCGCTGCCCGAAGGAGTTGAATCGACCCCGGAGGCGTTGGCCGATGCGGTGGAAGAGGCTATGGACGACGCCGGTTTCGACACCGTCCACCTGGCCGGTAACTCTCTGGGCGGCTGGGTGGCGCTCGAGCTGGCGCGGCGCGGGCGGGCCCGCACGGTCACCGCCATCTCGCCCGCCGGCCTGGCCAACCGGCGGGAGGGTGCGTGGGGCCGCGGCATCCTGCGGGCGATGCGCCGGCTGGCCCAGAGCGCGCCGGCGCCCGAGGCGATCCTGCGCAATCCGGCCGGCCGC
>DASQFY010000170.1:0-3148 GCA_035632895.1 Candidatus Dormiibacterota bacterium | reverse complement strand
GCGCCGACCCCGACCGCCTCGACGTCATGCGAAGCCATCAACTCCCGCACCACCTCGGCGATCGCGTCCTCCGTCCTTCTCGGGTCATCAGACGGAGTGTCATGCCGTACCGTTGCGAGCATGCCGCCCTGCTCGTCGACGACCCCGGCGGCAACCGTGGTCCCACCAACATCAACTCCGATCGTCAAAGCCATTCGCTCTCCTCAGATCACACCGCTCGCCGGCGCGATCTCGGCGATATAGGTCGGCGCGATGACCGAAGCGATGCCGACCGCGACACCGCCGATCACCCGGAACACCACGAGTATGACCAGGGAACTCGCCAACGCGCTCCCCACGGCACTGACCAGGAAGAGCGCGGCGGCCACCCACATCGCGCGCAGACGGCCGTACTGGTCGGCCACCCGCCCAGCCAGGAGTGCCCCCGCCGCCGCTCCCAACAGCGCATCGGGTTCAAGCTGACCCATCGAAGTTGCCCCTCACCCCAATCGCAGGGCGTCCCCGTCGCCCCCCCTGGCTGGAGGGACCTCGACGGGCTGCAGAAACGCACCGCGACGGCGCGGCTGCAAGCACAGCATCGTCCGCCGTGGCGTCGACCCCGGCGTCGTGGCGCCGGCCTCAGTCACTGCAGTAACCCCTGAGCTGTAGCGGCCGGCACCGACCTTCCCTCAAGCGCAACCGATCTCCGCTGCAGGCGGAACACTGCCCTGACCGGAGGAGGCTGTCAAGGGGGGCACGGCGCGCCCGACCTGCATGCAGACGCAGAGCCATCCACACAGCAGGGTGGCGTCGACGAGGCGCCCGGCCTGTCCGCTCAGATCGTCACCGACGAAAGGGAAGGACCCGGACCGCGGGATCTCACAGCGGCACCCGACGTGGGATACGAGGCGTGAGCCCGCCGCCGGGTCCTTCGCGCGCCGGCGCCCGCCTCGCCGTTCCACGCGAGGTCGCTATCCCTTATCCGGCGCCCTGGCCCAACGTCCTCGCCGGCGCGTTCGCGCGCCTGGCCGAGCTGCCACCATCCGCGCACCGACCGCCCCACCCGGCGGCCCCGACGATCACCACCCGCCCAACCCGGCCGCCACCCGGCCAGGACACTGCGCACCGACCGGCCACCAGACCGCGAGGCGCTTCCGCGGAAGCGCCCCCGCGCCAGCCCAGCCGCCCTGGCCGCGACTCACGACGCACCGAAAACTTCTCAGTCGGACGGGACGCCCCCTACTGACCGGCAAGGCGGTGGCTGTACCCGCGCTGGCTCCGAGAGCGCGCCACGGCAACCGACGGCGGCTCAGCTACCTAGCTTGAACACGCCGGACAAACGCTTGTGCGACAGCGCCCCGGAGATGGTTGCGAGGTGGTCGAGACGGAGCAGCGGGCGGGTGCGGCGGGTTGCCTGTCGTGCGCGCTCTGTCCGCACGTGAGATCTCATCGCCGAGGGGCTGCGTCGCGGCACGGTCCGGCGCGCGCTGACCAGCGACGGGCGCCGCGCTGTCGGCGGGCGCCGGCCGGCGGAGCGCGCGGGCGTAGTGGTCGGCGTCGAGGGCACCGGCGGGGGCAGATGGAGACCTCGCCGACGGCGCCGAAACGGCTCTCGGCGTCAGGGCGTTCAGATCCAGTGGCGGCGCTTGAAGAGCAGGTACAGCGCCAGGGACACCGCGCCCATGAGCCCGAGCGCGAAGGGATAGCCGTGCTGCCAGTGCAGCTCGGGCATGTGGTCGAAGTTCATGCCGTAGACCGTCCCGACCATCGATGGCGCGAACAGGATCGCCGCCCACGCAGAAATCTTTTTGACCTGATCGTTCTGCTCGTTGGACACCTCGCTGAGGGTCTTGGTCTCCAGCGTCAGGTTGACGCTGAGGATGTTCTGAAGCAGCTCGCGGAATCCGTCGGCCTGCTCCTGGACGCGTAACGCGTGGTCGTGGACGTCACGCACGTAGCGGCCCTCCTCGTCCTCGACGCCCGGCGCGGCGATCAGGCGCTCTAGCATCGCGACGAGCGGCTTGATGGCGCGCTGGAAAGCGATGACCTCGCGGGTGAGCTGATAGATCCGCCGCGAGACGTGGGCGCGATCGCCGACGCCGAACATGTCGTCCTCGATCTCGTCGATGTCGTTCTCCACGCCCGCCACCACGGGCGCGTAGTCGTCGACGACGCGGTCCATGATCGCGTGCAGGATCGCCACCGGGCCGCGGCGCAGCAGTTCGGGGCGCGCCTCCAAGCCGCGGCGGACGGCGCCCAGATCGGGCGTTTGGCCGTGGCGGACCGTAATCACGAACTGTGGGCCGGCGAAGACGTGCACCTCACCGAACTCGACGGTCTCCGTCTCGTCGATGTAGCGGGCCGGGTGCAGGACGCAGAACAGCGTCTCGCCGTAGTACTCGAGCTTGGCGCGCTGGTGCGCGCCTACGGCGTCCTCGACGGCGAGCTCGTGCAGCGCGAACTCGCGCGTGACGTCGGCGAACTCCTCGTGTGTCGGGCGGTAAAGCCCGATCCAGGCGATTCCGTCGCCATCGCGACAGGCCGCGGCCATCTCCGCGAAATCCTGAGGTTCGACGACCCGCTTGCCCTCGCGATAGATGGCACGACCGACAATCACACCCGCAAGCCTATTCTCGGCCCTCGACGACGCGAACCCGCCGACTCACGGCCGTCACAGTCCGGCGCGCGCGCTCCTTGCGGCCGCCCCTTCTCGGGCTCCACGAGGCGCCCATGACGCTCGCTCGGCACCGGTCTGGGTGCCTCCCGCAGCCGCTGTTGGTGGGGTGGGTGTCGGGCTCAGGAGCCGGAGCCGGCGGTCGTCGCGGGGCCGGCGACCGGAATGCCGAGGTCGGTGTCGGTGGACGGGACCATCGGGCCGTCGCCGGCGGACGGGTCGATGATGCCCTCCTCCAGCCAGCTGTGCCGGCCTTTGAGGACGTCCAGCGCGAGCCGGTGGTTGGGCTCGTCGGCGTTGCTCCACAGCTCGTGGAACAGCCGCTCCGTGCGGTGCTGGGCCTGGTTGCAGAAGGCCTCGGCCAGCGCCTGCTTCTCGGCCGCCCGCTCGGGGTGCTCCCGTGTCGCCGTCTGGGCGTAGACCACGGCCGCGGCCATGGCGAACAGCTCGGCTCCGATGTCCACGATCCGTCCCAGGAAGGCTCCGTGGTTCTCG
>DASQFY010000169.1:0-3071 GCA_035632895.1 Candidatus Dormiibacterota bacterium | reverse complement strand
GAGGATCTCTGGTCGTTCAACGACGAGGGCGTGGTGCGCGCCGTGGCCGCCTGCCCGGTGCCGATCATCGTCGGCGTGGGCCACGAGAGTGATGTGACGCTTTCCGATTTCGCCGCCGATATGCGAGCGCCGACCCCCTCCGCTGCCGCTGAGCAGGCGGTTCCCGACGCGACCCAGTTCCCGGCCATCGTCGGGCGCCTCCGCGATCGGGCCTCGGCAGCCCTGCTCGGTCGGCTGACGGAGCACAAGCGCTACGTCGCCGAGGAGGGACGCGCCCTGGCGCGCCTGCTGCCGGACGTCGCAGCGGCCCGTCAGCGTGCAGCCGACCTCGTGGATCGGGGGCATCGGGCCGTCACGTCGCGGACCGCTCGCGAGGTCGCGACGCTCGCCGCCCTGGCCGACGGCTTGCGCGCGCTGTCGCCGGCCGCCACCCTGGAGCGCGGCTATGCCGTCGCCCGCCTGGCCGACGGCACGATCGTCCGCGACCCGGTTCAGGCTGCGGTGGGTGAGCCGCTGACGGTGACCGTCGCGCGGGGTACGCTCTCCACCCGGGTCGAGGGGGTCGACCCCGGCACGCAAAGCGAGGACCTCCTGCCGTGACCGATCCGACGCCCGCCACCGAGCTGGCAGCCCGTCCCTTTGACGAGCTCGTCGGCGAGCTGCAGCGGATCGTGCAGTCGCTCGAGGCCGGCAACCTGCCGCTCGAGGAGAGCATCGCTCTTTACCGTCGAGGGCTGGAGTTGCACGCCGCCTGCGAGACCCGCCTGCGCGACGCCGAGCTGACGATCACCCAGCTCGGCCGCGGCGCCATCGAGGAGGGCGCGGCGGAGGTCGACACCTGACCCCGATGGCCCCGACGCTCGCCATCCGGCCGCCCAGCGCCGGGGATGTCGCCGCCCTGGCGGTGCTGTCCGGGCAGCTCGGCTACCCGGTCGGGCCCGATGAGCTCGCCGAGCGCCTTGCGGCGGTCGACCACAACCGCGATGCCGCCGTGCTGGTCGCGGCCGATGGCGCGAACCGCCCGGTCGGCTGGGTCCACGTGGAGCTGAAGCGAACGCTGGTGGCGCCGCTCTCCGCCCAGATCATGGGCCTGGTGGTGGACGAGGGGGTGCGGTCGGCCGGCATCGGGCGCGAGCTGCTGCGCGCCGCGGAGGCGTGGGCCTTCGCCCAGGGCTGCCGGCTGATGCTGGTTGGTACGCGGGTGACTCGCCAGCGGGCGCATCGGTTCTACGAGCGCGAAGGCTACGCGGTCGCCAAGACGTCCCACTTCTTCGAGAAGGAGCTGGCGTGACGCGGTCGGACGCCCAATCGTCCCATGGGGAGCGCGCGGCGCAGCCATCTATACTTTCGCGCGCCATCGCCCCGCAGGAGGCCCGCGTGCCGGTTCTCGACGCCTTGACCGACCCCGCCCAGCTGCGTGGCATGACGCCCATCCAGCTCGAGTCGCTCGCCGCCGAGCTGCGCGAGAAGATGATCCGCACCGTCAAGCAGACCGGCGGCCACCTCGCCAGCTCGCTCGGCGCCGTGGAGCTGGCCATCGCGCTGCACCGCACCATGGACTCCCCACGCGACCGGATCGTGTGGGACACCGGCCACCAGGCGTACGCGCACAAGCTGCTCACAGCACGGGCGGGGCGCTTCGACACGCTGCGCCAGGTGGATGGCGTCGGCGGCTTCCCGCGACGCAGCGAGAGTGAGCACGACGTCTTTGACGGCGGCCACGCCGGCACGGGGGTGAGCATCGGGATCGGGCTGGCAGTCGCGCGGGACCTGAAGGAGGCCCGGAACCGAAAGCGACGGCAGCGGATTGCGGTGGTGGTGGGCGACGCCGCGCTCCAGAGCGGCCTGACGCTCGAGGCGCTCAACCAGCTGGGACACAGTCGCCATCCGCTCCTGATCGTGCTCAACGACAACGAGATGAGCATCAGCCCATCCGTCGGCGGGCTCTCGACGCGGCTGAACAAGCTGCGCCTGACCCGCGCCTACCAGGGGACCAAGACGCTCACCCAGCGCGCGCTGCGCCACGTCCCGCTGCTCGGTCGGCCGCTCGCCCAACTGCTGGTCTGGGCCAAGGAGGGCTTCAAGCGCAGCTGGGCCAACGTCGGCTTCTTCGAGGACATGGGGATCACCTACATCGGCGTCCTGGACGGGCACGATCTGGCCGACCTGGAGGAGACCTTCGAGCGCGCATTTGCCCTGCCCGGGCCGGTGCTGGTCCACGTCAAGACGATCAAGGGACGTGGCTACGCGCCGGCCGAACTCGACAGCATGAGCTTCCACGGCGCCAGCCTGCCGCCGATCGATCTCGGCCTCATCGATCCTACCGAGGAGCCCGTCCCCTCCGCTGCGGCGGGGCAGCACCCGAAGACCTACACCCAGACCTTTGTGGAGGAGCTGGTGCGCCTGGCCGAGGCCGATGAGCGGATCTGCGCCATCACCGCCGGCATGCCGACCGGCACGGGGTTGGCACACTTCGCCGAGCGCTTCCCGACGCGCTTCTTCGACGTGGGAATCGCCGAGCAGCACTCGCTGACGATGGCGACCGGCCTCGCCCTGGCCGGCCTGCGGCCGGTGGTGGCCCTCTACTCGACCTTCAGCCAGCGAGCCTATGACCAGCTCGTCCACGACGTCTGCCAGAACGACGCTTCGGTCCTGCTGGCCATCGATCGCGCCGGCCTGGTTGGCGAGGATGGGACCAGCCACCAGGGGATGTTCACGCTGCCGGCGCAGCGCGCGCTGCCGAACCTGGTGATCGGCTCACCGAAGGACGAGCAGGAGATGCGCGACCTGGTGGTCACCGCCCTCAAGCATGATGGACCGATCTCCCTCCATTACCCGCGGGACGCGGGGGAGGACCTGCCGGACCGGGTCGGGGAGGCGCTGGAGATCGGGCGCGGCGAGGTGCTGCGCACCGGCGACGACGTGCTGTTGGTCGGCTTTGGCCCGATCGTGCAGCGCCTGTGCCAGGTGGCCGAGGCGCTCGAGCACGAGCACGGCGTGGCGGCGACGCTGATCAACGCGCGCTGGGCGAAGCCGCTCGACGAGGCGCTGCTCGCCGAGCATGCGGCCGG
>DASQFY010000168.1:0-1920 GCA_035632895.1 Candidatus Dormiibacterota bacterium | reverse complement strand
AGGCGCTCGATGTCGGATTCGGACCGATGCGGCAAAGCGCTCGGCCGGCGGCTCGCCGGCCACGAAGCGACGCCCCTCGACCCCGAAGCTGCGCGCCGCCACCTCGTCGCGGCGACCGACCACCACGGTGTTCGAGTCGGGACGCACCTCGCGGACGTAGACCGCCTCGCCGAGCGCGACTCCCAGGCCGTGCCGCTGCCCGACCGTGTAGTGCGCGTAGCCGGTATGGGTGCCGATCCGCGTGCCGTCGGCGTCGAGGATCGGCCCGGGCTCGCCGGCATACCCGCGCCGTTCGGCCAGCAGCTCACGGTAGTCGCCGGCCGGCACGAAGCAGATCTCCTGGCTCTCCGGCTTGGTTGCGGTGGGCAGCTCCAGCTCGGCCGCCATGCGACGCACCTCCGGCTTCGTCAGCTCGCCCAGCGGGAAACGGGTGGCGCCGAGCTGCTCCTGGTCGAGAACCCACAGGAAGTAGGTCTGATCCTTCTCCGTGTCGGCAGCGCGCAGCAGGCGATGGGCCCCATCTCGGTGCTCGACCCGCGCGTAGTGGCCGGTCGCCACCCGGTCGGCACCGTAGGCGGCAAGGCCGCGACGCAACAGCACGTCGAACTTGATGTACTGGTTGCATGCCTGGCATGGGTTGGGCGTGGCGCCGTCGAGGTAGCCATCCGCGAAGGCGTCGATCACCTTCTCGCCAAACTCACGCTCCAGGTTCAGGGCGAAGAACGGGATGCCCACGATCTGAGCCACCCGCCGCGCGTCGTCGGCCGCGTCCGGCGAGCAGCAGCTGCGGCTCTCCTCGTATCCCTCGCCCCGGTCGGCGTGGAGGCGCATCCACACGCCGATCACCTCGTCGCCAGTTGCGGCTGCGTCACGCGCCAGCAGCGCGGCGGCGACCGAGGAGTCAACTCCGCCGCTCATGGCGGCCACGATTCGGCCCATCAGACCGATGCGACCGCAGGGCGGGGCGCCATGACCTCACGCAGCCGCCCGACCACGGCACGCGTTGCGTCGACCGTCCTGTCCACCTCGTCCGCGGTGGTTCCCCGCCCGGCAGTCAGGCGCAGCGAGCCGTGGGCCAGTTCCGCATCGATGCCCATCGCCAGCAGGACGTGGCTGGGCTCGGCTGATCCGGTGGTGCAGGCGCTGCCGGTGGAGACCTCGATTCCCTCCAGGTCGAGCGCCGCGACCAGGTCCCCTCCCTCGACGCCGGAGATGACCACGCTGGCGTTGTTCGGCAGCCGCTCGGTCGGGTGCCCGGTGAGCGTGACCCCATCGATCGAGGTGAGCCCGGCGATCAGCGCATCGCGCAGGCCGGCCAGGCGGGCATTCTCCGCATCGCGGGCGGCGGGGTCGGCCTGCGCCAGCTCGAGCGCACGGGCAAAGCCGACGATGCCGCCCACGTTCTCCGTCCCCGCCCTGCGCTGGCGCTCCTGCGAGCCGCCGGACTGCTGCGGCAGCAGCTGCGTCCCGTGGCGCACGAACAGGGCACCGACCCCCTTCGGGCCGTAGAGCTTGTGAGCGCCCAGGCTGAGCAGGTCGGCCTGCAGCGCGTCGACGTCGAGCGGCAGGAAGCCGCCGGCCTGGACCGCATCGACGTGGAAGACGACCCGGCGCTCGCGACAGATGGTGCCAATCTCGCGGATCGGCTGGATGGAGCCGACCTCGTTGTTGGCGTACATGACGCTGACCAGCGACGTCCGGTCGGTGATCGCGGCGGCCACGTCGGCCGGGTCGACCCGGCCGTATCGGTCCACCCCAAGGTAGGTCACGTCGAAGCCGTGCCGCTCCATGACGGAACACGCATGGAGCACCGCCTTGTGCTCCACCTTGGTGGTGATGATGTGCCGGCCGCGGGAGCTGGCGGCCCACGCCGTACCTTTGACCGCCAGGTTGTCGGCCTCCGTCCCGCCGCTGGTGAAG
>DASQFY010000167.1:0-7053 GCA_035632895.1 Candidatus Dormiibacterota bacterium | reverse complement strand
GGTGGTCCTGCGCGCAGCCCAGGAAGCCGATCGGGCGGCAGCGCTGGAACGCGTTCCCGCCGGGGTGGCCATCGACGTCGATCCCGAATCCCTGCTCTAAGGCCAGAGGCCGGGCCGAGGGGCGCATCGGTACAATGCCGGAATGGTCATCCGCGCCCTCCTGACCGCCGAGGAGCCGATCCTGCGCGAACGTGCCAGGAAGGTCACCAAGTTCGACGCGTCGCTCCACCGTCTCCTCGATGACATGCTCGAGACGATGCGGGATGCTCCGGGAATCGGCCTTGCCGCCAACCAGATCGGGGTGCCGCTGCAGGTCGCGGTGATCGAGCTCGAGGAGAAGGTGACCGAGCTGATCAACCCGCAGCGGGTGCGAGTGTCGGGAGAGATCGTCGACTGGGAGGGCTGCCTCTCAATTCCCGGCTTCGTGGCCGAAGTGAAGCGCCATGCCAGGGTCACGGTGAAGGCCAAGAACCGTCACGGCAAGGAGTTTCGGGTGAAGGCCGAGGAGCTCTTCGCGCGGGCGCTCCAGCACGAGATCGACCACCTGAACGGCATCCTCTACATCGACTACCTCGAGTCGCTGGAGGAGCTGGTCCGGGTCAGCGACCACCCGAGCGAGGTGCCGGAAGAGACGGTCGCGGGCATCTGACGGTGGCGCGCCTCGGACGGCTCGCCTTCATTGGCACGGGTGCCTTCGGCGTCCCTTTGCTCACGCGATTGCCTGACCTCGCCGACGAGCTCCTCGTCGTCAGCCAGCCCGATCGGCCGGCGGGCCGCGGCCTGCAGCCCCGCGCCTCGCCGATCGCCGCCTGGGCCCGCGCGCAGGGGCTGCGGGTCGAGACGCCCCGCGGCCTGCGCTCGGACGAGGCCCGTGCCATGCTGCCGGCCTTCGCGCCCGATGGCCTGCTGCTCGTCGCATACGGTCAACTCGTCCCGCCCGACCTGCTCGAGCTGGCTCCGCGCCCGCCGCTGAACGTCCATCCTTCGCTCCTGCCGCGTCACCGCGGCGCCGCGCCGGTCGCCTCAACGATCCTGGCCGGCGACGAGGTTGGCGGCCTGACGCTGATGGTGATGAGCGCCGAGCTCGACGCCGGGCCGATCGTGGCGCAGTGGCCCGTTGCGCTCACCGGCCGCGAGACCACGCCGCAGCTCGAGGCGCGGCTGGCACAGCTGGCCGCGGAACGCGTGCCGCCGCAGCTGGAGCGCTGGGCCGCCGGCGACCTGGACACCACCTCCCAGGACGATCGGGCGGCGACTCTCATCCGCCCGTTCCGCCGCGCCGATGGCTGGATCGACTGGCGCCGGCCCGCGGAAGCCATCGACCGCCAGGTCCGCGCCCTCCAGCCATGGCCGGGCGCCTGGACCACGATCGATGATCGGCGCCTGCACGTCCGGCTCGCGCATCCGGTGGCCGGCGTCGACGGGGTGCCGATCGGCAGCCTGCTGCCGGGGGACTGGCCACGAGTGGCGTGCGGGCAGGGAGCGCTGTCGCTGGACGTGGTCCAATCCGAGGGCAAGTCGGCGCTGCCAGGCGACGCATGGCGCCGTGGGCTGGCACGCGACCATGTCCTGCTCGGGACGTCCGCACCGGAGCCGCCCGGCTGACCTCGACGCCTCCCGCAGATGGAGGCATCTTCACCTGGCCCGAATCGAGCCTTCACCAGGCAGCGGCTATACTCGATCCGCTTCCAAGGAGGTAGCAGATCAACATGGGTTCAATCCTGCCGTACGTCCTACTGGTGATGCTGCCGAGCATCGCGATCACCGGCTGGGCAGCATGGCGCGTCCGCTCGACCTACGCCAAGTGGTCCAAGGTCGACTCGGGCATCAACCTGTCAGCCTTCGACTTTGCCCGCCAGCTCCTCGACCGGCAGGGGCTGCATGACGTTCAGATCGAGCCGGTGCCAGGGCAGCTGACCGACCACTACGACCCGCGCGGCAAGGTCCTGCGCGTGAGCAGCGCGGTCTCGGGGGGACCGGAGCTCGGCTCCTACGACCCGAGCGGGGCCACGCTGGGCATCCCCGGCGGGGAGCGGCTGTCCGTCGCGGCCGCTGCGGTCATCGCTCACGAGGTGGGCCACGCCCTCCAGGATCGCGAGCGCGACCCATGGATGGCGGTCCGCCAGACGATCGTGCCGGCGGTGCAGTTCGGCTCGGGCATCGCCCCGTGGCTGATCATCGGCGGCCTCATCTTCAACGTGCTGGGGCTGGCCTGGATCGGCCTCCTCGCGTTTGGGGCGGCCGTGCTGTTCACATTCGTGACGTTGCCGGTCGAGATCGGCGCGTCGGGCAAGGCGCTCGCATTCGTCTCCGGCCTGGGGATGGTCGGCGAGCGGCAGACCGGCGCCCGCGACGTGCTGAAGGCAGCGGCATGGACCTACGTCGCTGCTGCGCTGGCCGCGCTGCTGACGTTCCTGTACTACCTGATGCTGATTGCCGGCCGTCGTGACTGAGCTGCCGCTCGCCGGGTCGATGCCGGCGATCAGCGAGGTCGATGCCGCAACGCTCGCCGCGTGGCTGGATGCCCGCGGCGAGCCGCCGTATCGGGCGGGACAGGTTCTGGCCGGCGTGCACCGACCCGGGGTCGCGAGCTTCGAGGGCCTGACCGATCTGCCGGCGCCCCTGCGCGCCGAGCTGGCGGAGGGATTTCGTTTCTCCACGATCGGCGACAGCCACGTGCTGGTCGGCGACGGCGGGCTGACCGCCAAGGCGGTCCACGAGCTTGCCGACGGCCAGCGCATCGAGTCGGTGCTGATGCGCACGCCGGCCCGCGGCCGCAGCTCGGCGCGCACCACGATCTGCATCTCTAGCCAGGCCGGCTGCGCGGTCGGCTGCCCGTTCTGCGCCACCGGCCAGGCGGGCTTCGGCCGCCAGCTCACCCCCGGCGAGATCGTGGACCAGGTGCTGCACTGGCACCGCGAGCCGTGGCAGGCGCTCGGCTCCGACTGGCGGCCGGGCGCGCGGACCGGCCACTACAACATCGTATTCATGGGCATGGGCGAGCCGCTGAACAACACCGATCGGACCTTCGCCGCGGTTCGCCTGCTGAATGATCCCGAGCGCCTGGGGATCGGTGCTCGGCACGTCACGGTCAGCACTTCGGGCGTGGTCCCGGGGATCGACCGCATGATCGTCGAGCTGCCGCAGGTGAACCTGGCGATCAGCCTGCACGCCGCGGAGGACGAGCTGCGCGACGAGCTGGTGCCGCTCAACCGGAAATGGCCGATCGCTGAGCTGGTCGCCGCCGGCCGGCGCTTCGCCGATCGGACCGGCCGGCGGGTCAGCCTCGAGTACGTGATGATCGACGGCATGAACGACACGCTCGAGCTTGCCGAGCGACTCGGCGCCCTGGCAGCCGGCTGGCTGAGCCACGTGAACCTGATCCCGCTCAACCCGACCCCCGGTTCCCGGTGGAGCGGCACGCCACCGGGGCGCCTCACCGCCTTCGCCGAGGTGGTGCGCGCTGCCGGCGTGCCCGTCACGATCCGCAACACGCGCGGCCGGGAGATCGAGGCGGCCTGCGGACAGTTGCACGCGCAGCTGGCGGGACGGTCGCTGCTGCGACCGACCCCATCGGTCCAGCCCGAGCTGGCGGTCCGATGAACCAGCGCCCACCGCAGATCAGCGCCAGCATCCTGACCGCGGACTTCGCGCGACTGGGCGAGGAGGTGCGTCGGGCGGTCGCGGGCGGCGTCGACTCGATCCATCTCGACGTCATGGACGGCCACTTCGTGGACAACATCACCATGGGGCCGGTGGTGGTCGAGGCGCTGCGCCCCCACGCCACGCTGCCATACCACAGCCACCTGATGATCAGTAGTCCGCTGCGCCACGCCCGGGCCTTCGCGGAGGCGGGGAGCGACGTCATCGCATTCCACGTCGAGGCCGACGACGATCCGGGTGCCGTGATCGAGGCGATCCACGGCGCCGGCCGCGGCGCCGGCCTGGCGCTCAATCCCGAGACCGCCGCTGCCGCAGTGTTGCCGTACCTGGAGCGAATCGAGCTGCTGCTGGTGATGACGGTGCATCCCGGCTGGGGTGGCCAGGCATTCCTGCCCGACGTGCTGCCGAAACTGGGCGCGCTGCGCGCCGAGGCGACGCGCCGCGGCCTCGACCTGCCGATCGCAGTCGACGGCGGCATCAACCTCGAGACCATCGGCGCTGCCCACGCCGCGGGTGGCGACGTGCTGGTGGCCGGCAGTGCGCTGTACCGCGCCGCGGGCGACCTCCGTCCCGGGGTGGACGCGCTCCGCGCCGCCGCGAGCGCGGGCGTCGGCCCAGAGGCGACCGCGGCCCGGTGAGCCTGCCAACGCGCGTTGGACCGCGCCTCTCCGAACGACGACGCCTGGGGACGGCGATCCTGATGCTGGCCATTGCGGTCGCCGCCTGCGGAGATTCGGGCCCGCTCCCGTTCCTGCCGACCCCGGCGCCCACCCCGGTACAGCCCCGCGAGGTGACCGTGGTCGCGCTCGAACGCGGCACCGATCTGCCAGTGGCCGGCGTCAGCCTGCAGGTCGACGGCACCACCGCGGTCACCGGCGAGGATGGGCGCGCGGTGCTGACCGCGATGCGAGGCGCCACGATCGAGGCCGTCGCCGACGGTCACGACCCGGCCGAGGGTGCCGTGCCCGAAGAGGGCGACCTCACGCTCGAGCTGCGCCCCAACGTGGTGAGCGGCACCGTCACCGATGTGGAGGGCGGGCCGATCGAGGGGGTGCGCGTGTTCGTGGACGGCAGCCAGGCGATGGTGCGGACCGATGCGCGCGGCCGCTACGCGCTGAGCGGCGTCCCGGAGGACGGGACCCTGATCTACAAGATGCCGGGGTTTCGGCTCGGGGAGATCCCGCTCGACGCCGAGATGACCAAGGACGTCGCGCTCGACCCGTTCGAGGTTCGCGCGCTGTACGCCCCTGCCGCGGTATTCGAGGGGGCTGGACGGCTCGACGAGCTGCTCGCCCTGATCGAGCGGAGCGAGGCGAATGCGATGGTGATCGACGTCAAGGAGACCGACGGCTGGCTCTACTACGAGTCCGATCTGCCCGAAGCGGTGGCCGCCGGCGCCGACAAGCGGCCGATCTTCAAGCTGGAGGAGCTGCTGCCGCCGCTCAGGGAGCGTGGCATCTACCTCATCGCACGCATGGTGGTCATGAAGGACAACACGGTCGGCGCCTCTCGGCCGGAGCTGGCCGTCACGAACTCGGCCACCGGCCAGCCGTGGCGCGACTTCGGCGGCGGCATCTGGCTGGACCCGCACAACCCGGGCGTTGCCGAGTACATCGCGGCCATCGCCGGCGATCTCGCCGCAAAGGGCTTCGACGAGGTGCAGCTCGACTACGTGCGTTTCTTCAGCGACGGCGACTTCTCCGTTGCCGACACGAACCTGCCGAACACCCAGTCGTTCCGCCTGCCGGCCATCCGGCGCCTGTTCCGCCTCGTCGCCGACGAGCTGGCGACCACCAAGGCCTTCCTCGCGGCCGACGTCTTCCCGATCAGCTTCATCGCGTCGGACGACCAGGGAATCGGGCAGCGGCCGGAGGTGATCATGCCGTACGTCGACTACTTCAGCCCGATGGTATACCCCAGCCATTACGCATCGGGCACCTTTGGATTCGCGGTCCCCAACGACCGCCCGTACGAGGTGATCGACAAGACGCTCGAGATCATGAACGACCAGTCGGCCGGCCTGCCGATGGTGATCCGGCCCTGGATCCAGGACTTCGGGCTGCCGCCCGTGCCGCGCTACACCGCCACGCAGGTGCGCGCCGAGATGCAGGCGCTGGCTGACAACGGCGCCGTGGGCTGGATGATCTGGCAGTCGGGCGCGCGCTTCACCGAAGCGGCCCTCGGCGCCCCGCGTGAAAACGAGGAGTACGCGCCGATCACCTCCGCCGCGCCGAGCGCGTCGCCCTAGCTCCGATGCGGATCGTCGTGCAGCGCGTCAGCCGCGCCGCGGTGCGCGTGGGCGGGCAGGAGATCGGCGCCATCGGTCCGGGTGCGGTGGTGCTGGTGGGGATTGGTGCCACCGACACGCCCGAACTGGTCGATCGGGTGGCCGACAAGCTGCTCGGCCTGCGCTTCTTCGGGGACGATACTGGGCGCACGAACCGCTCGATCGCCGAGGCCGGTGGCGCCTACCTGGTGGTCAGCCAGTTCACGCTTTACGCAGACGTGCGCCACGGGCGGCGCCCGGGATTCTCCGCTGCAGCGCCCCCCGAGCTCGCGGAGCCGCTGTGCGACCGCTTTGCCGCGCGGCTGCGCGACGCTGGACTGGAGGTTGCCACGGGACGCTTCGGCGCCTCGATGGAGGTGGAGCTGGTGAACGACGGGCCGTTCACGCTGGTCCTGGACTCGGCGC
The DNA here is from genome assembly GCA_035632895.1 of Candidatus Dormiibacterota bacterium. Lineage (GTDB taxonomy): Bacteria > Chloroflexota > Limnocylindria > QHBO01 > QHBO01 > DASQFY01. The sequence goes on along the minus strand of DASQFY010000167.1, from coordinate 698 downwards.
GCGACCTGGCCTGAGCGGTCATGAACTGATGCCACTCGAGCGCAGTGTGCCGCCGCCGCGGCGTAATTCCCCGTGGCGGAGAACCATGTCAGCGGGGAGGTCGCCAGCGGTCGCCCCGTCCTGATAATTCCCGCCTGTCGGGCAGTCGCCGCGGCCGGAGCGTGATACCCGCGCATGCTTCCCCACCCGCGGGAATTCAGCGGAATAGTTGAATGGTGACCGAGAGCGGGGCGAGCGCATCGGCCGATGGGGAGCTGGCGGTCAGACCTTTTCGGCGGTCCGGCGGCAGCGGGAGCAGGCTTTGACGCGGACCATGCGGCCATCGCGCGCGATCATGGTCGGTTGCAGGTTCGGAAGCCAGCGGCGCACCGCGCGCTTTCGGTTCATTCCGACCGACTGCGGGTTCCAGCCGGTGATCGGCCGCTTCCCGCAGACATCGCACACACGGGCCATGGGGCTACTCCACTCACGAACGAACCGGCGCACCATCCGCTCGGCGACGCCGGAACGACCGCGATCCTAGCACGCTACGATCGGGCCATGCAATCGAGCGCGCCGGTGTCAGCTGCCCGGAGGCTGGCCGCCGATGATCTCGATCGGCCGATTCGAGCCGCGCTGCCGGAGCTGGCGCGAGGTGTCGCGGCGCTGGCGCGGCTGGGGATCGCCACCCCTCGCCAGGGCCTCTTCTACCTGCCGTT
>DASQFY010000166.1:0-2624 GCA_035632895.1 Candidatus Dormiibacterota bacterium | reverse complement strand
GCTCACGGCCCTCGCGCTGGCGAGCTGGCTCCGGCCACCGCCCGTCGCCGCGCACGCGATCGGCGATGTGTTCACGCTGCCCGTGCCGCTGTCCCTGTACCTAATCGGCGCCGGGCTGGCGGTGGCCGCGTCGTTCGTCGTGTCGGTCGTGGTGGTTCGGCCGGCGGGACCGGTACCCGCCTATCCGACCTTGCCCGTCGCCGCGGGTGCGGCCAGCGCGACATCGGTCCTGCTCCAGGCGCTCGGGCTGGTCTGGTGGGTGGGCATCATCGTCAGCGGCTACCTCCTCGACCCGATCTCGCCGCTGCCGGCCGTGCTGTTCTGGATCGGGATCTGGGTGGGGCTGCCGATCGCGGCGGTGCTGCTCGGCAACCCATGGCCCAGCCTGAGTCCGTTCCGCACCCTCTTCGGGTTACTCGAGCGGGCCACCGGGCTCCTTGGCCTCGATCGCCTGGACGCCGGCGTCGCCTACCCGAGGTGGCTGGCTCGCTGGCCGGCGGTGGCCCTCCTGTTCGCGGTCCTCTGGTGCGAGCTGATCCTGCCCGACAGCCAGGGCACCCGCATGGTCGCCAACCTGCTGCTCTTCTACACCCTCCTCACCCTGGCAGGGATGACGCTCTTCGGCCGCGTCGCGTGGCTGCGCAACGCGGAGCTGCTCGAGGTCCTGCTTGGCTGGTTCGGGCGGATTGGGCCGCTCGGGCGGCGCGTGGCGGACGCCGCTGCCTGCGCCGGTTGCGCCGAGGTCTGCGACCCGGCCCGATGCGTCGACTGCCCGGAGTGCGCCGTCGCCGCCGAGCCCGCCGAGCGACGGCCCGAGCTGCGACCGTGGTTCGCCGGCCTTACCGAGGTCCGCCGTGCCGGATCGTCGGACGCCGCCTTCATCGTGCTGGCCCTGGCCGGGGTGACGTACGACGGCCTCTACGAGACGCCCTTGCTGGGCGCCGTGCTCAACCCGATCTTCGTCGCCGTGATCGAGGTGCTCGGGCCGCTCCTCACGATCTACCTGATCCAGACCGGCGCGTTGCTGGCCGTGTGGCTGATCTTCCTGACCGCGTTCGGCATCGCCACCTGGTTGACACGCGCGTTGCATGACCCCGGCCGGGGGACTGGGCCACTCGGGGCCACGGCCGGCGGATATGCCGCCACGCTGCTGCCGATCGCCGCCGGCTACCTGATCGCCCACTACCTGACCCTCGTCATCCAGGGGCTGCTGTGGCTGCCTGACCTGCTCGCCAACCCACTGAGCACCGTGGCGCCGCTGCTCGACTGGATCCCCGTCAGCGTGATCTGGTACCTGTCGGTGGGGGCGATCGTGTTGGGGCATATCGTGGCGGTGGTGCTGGCCCATCGGCTGGCGCTGCGCGATGCCCCCGGCCGCCCACTGCTGGCCGGGCTCCCGCTGGTGATCCTGATGGTGGGCTACACCGTCCTGTCGCTGTGGATCATCGCGGCGCCGATCACGCTCGAGCCGGGCATCACGCCCGCCGCGCTGCAGCTCCCTTGAGGCGACCGTGACCGACATCAGCCTGGCACTTGCTTTCGCCGCCGGCCTGCTGAGCTTCATCTCACCCTGCGTGCTGGCGCTGGTGCCGGTCTACCTCGCCTTCCTGGGCGAGTCGGCTTCCCAGGTCGAAGGTGGCGGTGTGGTTGCCGCAACCCCATGGCGCGGCCCGGTCATCGGCCAGGCGCTGCTGTTCGTGGCTGGCTTCGCGACCGTCTTCGTGCTGCTCGGCACGTCGGTGGGCCTGCTCGGCGTGGTCCTGTTCCGGATCGACGTCGTCAGGCAGGCGGCCGGGCTGCTGGTAATCGCCATCGGCCTCGTCACGACGGGGATCTTCGGACCGCTGCTCGACCGCGTGCGGGTTGGCGTGCCGGCTGACCTGCTGCCGGCCGGCCGATCTGCCCGCGCACTGGCACTCGGCGCGCTGGTGGCGGTCGGCTGGACGCCGTGTATCGGCCCGGTGCTCGGCGCGATCCTGACCATGGGCGCCTCGGCGCAGGACGCCGGGGTCGCGGCCCTGCTGCTGGTCGCCTACACCGCCGGCCTGGCCGTCCCCTTCCTGGCGGCCGCGGTCGCGTTGCCGCGCTTCCGCGGGCTACTGGAGGCGCTGCGGCGCCACCATCGGGCCATACAGGTGGCATCCGGCCTCTTCATCATGGCGATGGGCGTCCTGATCTACACGAACGCCTTCTTCCAGATGTCGAGCCTCTTCCGATTCTTCATCTAGCCCCAAGGAGGACCGATGCATCCCATCCTGTGGCTCGCCCTTGCGATCAGCACCGAGGTCGTGGCCACCACCGCATTGAAGCTGTCGGACGGCTTCACCAAGCTCGGCTGGGGCGCGGTGGTGGTGGTCGGTTACGGCATCAGCTTCTACGCCCTGTCGGTGAGCCTGCGCAGCATCCCGCTGGGCGTCGTCTACGCCGTCTGGTCCGGGCTCGGGACCGCCGCGATCGTGGTGATTGGCTACTTCCTGTTCGGCGAGGTGCTGGCCGCGCTGAAGTTGGCCGGCATCGGGCTGATCATCGTTGGCGTGGTGATGCTGAGCGGCGGTCCGGGCGCGGTTGGCGTGGCCCTCCGCTGACGCTGCCTTGGCGGCGGGATGCCACAAGGTGTGGCGTTC
>DASQFY010000165.1:0-19454 GCA_035632895.1 Candidatus Dormiibacterota bacterium | reverse complement strand
GCGCCGGCCAGATCGGAGGCCTCGACCCGTTGGGGATCGGGCTCGCTTTCGGGGCCGGCCTGGCGCAGGCCTTCTACGTGCTGGCAGCCCGTCACGGCTTTGCGGCGGTGCCGGTCGTCCAGGCGGCTGCTTTGACAATGGGTGGGGCCGCCGCGATCTACGTCCTAATCGCCCTGGGTATAGGCCAGCTGGGGGTCATCGCCGAGCCCTTTATGAGCGGAGCGGCATTCTGGCCGGTGCTGATGGCCGGCGTGGTGGGCGCCGGAGTCGCTACCTTCTGCTTCATCACCGGAATTCGGCTGCTCGGCCCTCCACGCGCCGCGATCCTGTCCACCTTCGAGCCGGTCGTCGCCGTCACGCTGGCGGCCATCCTCCTCGGCCAGCAGCCGACCGCGCTCCAGCTGCTGGGCGGAGCGCTCATCATCGTCGCCGGGATCGTCCTCCAGCTGCGGCCGCAGGCCCCGGTCGCCGAGCACGAGGCATTCGGGGCGTAGGCCGGGCGCAGGGTCAGCGAGGAGCCATCAGGGCCGCGTGGATCGACTGGGCGACGCGCGACGCATGCTCGACCGGCACCTCGGCCCACACCACCCGCATGCCACCCTCGTCGAAGCTGCCCGCGCCGTGGGCCGGCACCGGCAGCAGCTCGGGCATGATCCTCGCCGGACCGACCAGGCTGACGCGGGCGATCCGCTCCTTGCGGTCGATGGCCAGCATGAGCACGCCCTCCGGCTCGTCTACCGCGGATCCCGAGCGCCTGCCCGGACGAACGACGGTCTGGGGCTGCGAGGCGTCGAGGGCGCGGACCACCAGGCGCAGTCGCCCACGCCTGGCGCGACGCACGGCCACCGGGTGCACAATCTCGGCGCCGAGCTCGGCCAGCATCTCGAGCTGGAGCGCGTCGACGACCTCCAGGAAGCGCGCGCCGGGGACGTCGTGCGGGTCAGCCTCCATCACGCCGCCGACGTCCTTGAACAGCTCGCAGCGATCTGCCCGCAGCGCGACAGCCAGCACGACGGCCGACAGGTCGGTCCCGCCGCGCCCCAGGGTCGTGAGCTCACCATGCGTGCCGATTCCCTGGAAGCCGGCCACGACCGGGACCAGGCCGTCGGACAGCGCGGCGCGCAGCCGACGCGGCAGGACGCGTCGAACCTCCGCTCCGAGGTGCGCTGCCGCCGTGCGGATCCCCGCCTCGGCGCCGCTGAACGAGCGGGCGGCGATGCCGCGTGCCTCGAGCCCCAGGGCGAAGAGCGCCGCCGAGAGTGTCTCGCCGGTGGCCAGTGCTCGGTCCGCCTCCCGCACGAACGGTGAATCCGGCTCGTGAGCCTGCCGTCGGAGCAGGTCGCCGTCGGGCAGCAGCACCGCGGCCGACGCAAGGATGGCGTCGGTCACGCCTTCGAAGGCCGAGACCACGACCACCGGCCTGAGCCCTGCGGCGCGCTGTTCGACCACCGCGCCCACGGCCGCCGCGATGTCCTCCGGCCGGCGCAGGACCGAGCCGCCGAACTTGTCGACCACGATCGCCGAGGTGCCGGGAGACGCGGGCGGCATGGCGGCTGAGGGTAGCGCACCGACTGCCGGTTGCGTGCCTTGCTACCCTCCGTCGGTGACCTCCCCCTCCGCCAGGACCGATGGCGCCGTCGCGCTGACGCGCGTGCGCCGCGCGTTGCAGGCCTGGTACGCGGCCGAGCACCGGGACTTCCCGTGGCGTCGGACCCGCGATCCCTGGGCCGTCCTGGTCAGCGAGGTGATGCTGCAGCAGACCCAGGCGTCGCGCGTCGCGGAGCGCTATCCACCGTTCCTGGCTCGCTTCCCATCGCCGGCGGCCATGGCAGCGGCCTCCGATGCGGAGGTGCTCGTGGCCTGGAGTGGGCTCGGCTACAACCGCCGCGCCCTGGCACTGCGCCGGTCGGCCGCGGTGGTCGCCGCGCGGGGCTGGCCATGCGACGTGGCCGGCCTCGAGCAGCTGCCCGGGGTGGGCCGGTACACCGCCCGCGCGGTCGCCAGCCTGGCCTTCGGGGAGGCGGTCGGCGTGGTCGACACGAACGTGCGTCGCTGGCTGATACGGCGCTTTGGGCTGCCGCCCCAGCCCGGCGCGCGGACGCTCCAGGCGCTGGCCGATCGGCTGGCTCGCTCTCGCGACGCGGCCGAGACCGCCGCCTGGACGCACGCCACGATGGAGTTCGGCGCCCGCGTCTGCACGTCTCGTGCCCCGCGCTGCGACGGCTGCCCGGTCGCGCGTGGCTGCCCCTCGCGTGGCACGGCAGCTGCGGTCACCGTCCCCCGCCAGGCGACCTTCCAGGGTTCTGTGCGCGCCCTGCGCGGCGCACTGCTGCGGCGGCTGGTGGCGGCGCCGGGCCAATCCCTATCTCTGGCCGTCGCACGCAGCTCTCTGGCAGAACTCGGCCGCGTCGAATTCGAGCGCATCGCCGCCGGGCTGGAGCGGGATGGCCTGGCCCATCGGGCCGGGCGCCGCATCCACCTCGGCGGACGAGTGGGTCAGGACGGCGCCGCTACAATCGGCCCATGACCACCGCCACGGCCGGCCTGAAGGTGCAGATCGGCGACCAGCTGCCCTCGGTCGGGTTGCGCGCCACTGACGGCTACCTCCTCAACCTGCGCAGCTTCGTGGGGAAGCGGCCGGCCATCATCGTCTTCTTCGCCGGACCGTCGCTCAAGGGCGCCGCCCGCGAGCGGGGCGACGCGCTGGCGCTGGCCCTGAAGGAAGCCCACCCGCGCCTGGAGCGGAACAACGTCGGCCTCGTCGCGGTCACGACCGACAGCGAACGGCAGCAGACCGCCTACGTCGAGGAGCTCCAGCTCCCCTATCTGCTCTACTGCGACGAGCGTCTCATCGCCGTGAACCTGCTCGGAATTCCGACCCGCACCATGGGCGGCAGCATCAACGCCGAGCCAACCGCCTTCGCGGTGGGCATCGACGGGACGATCCTGGACATCGTCGAGCAGGCCACGCCCAAGGGCCTCGTCGCTCGCCTGCTCGAAGCGATCTTCCCCCCGAAGTAGCAGCCTCACTCCGAAGGCCGATGCTCGCCGTCCGGACCCACATCGCCGGCGAACCGCTGCGCAACGAACAGCTGCCGGTGCCCGAGCCGTCAGGCGGCGAGGTGCGGGTCAGGGTCGCCGGCTGCGGGGTATGCCACACCGACCTGCACATTGCCCGTACCGATCGCCTGCGCGTGACGCGGCCGGTGACACTCGGCCACGAGATCGGTGGCTGGGTGGACGCATGGGGTCCCGACGCGGCGAAGCCCCTGCGCAGCGCGCGCCTGCACGAGGGCGACGCAGTGCTCGTCTTCGGCGGCTGGGGCTGCGGCGCCTGCCGCCAGTGCGCCCAGGGCGATGGGCAGCGCTGCGAGATTGGCATGGCGCCCGGATTCCAGCGGGACGGAGGGTACGCCGAGTACGTCCTCGTCCCCGAGGCCCGCTACCTGGTCCCGCTCGGGGACCTGGCGCCAGACCACGCCGCCCCGCTGGCCGACGCGGGCGTGACTCCGTTTCGCGCCGTCTCCCGTGCGGCCGCCTGGTTAACACCCGGCGCCCGGATCCTCCTCATCGGGCTCGGCGGCCTTGGTCAGTTTGGGATTCAGTACCTACGCCGCCTACCGGACCTGACCGTCGCCGTCCGCGAGCTTGACCCGGACAAGCTGACGATCGCCGCCGAGCTTGGGGCGGACCTGGGCCTGCTGGCCGGCGACGAGTCGCTGGTGGCACTCGGGCTGGGCGGGCCGGCCGACGTGGTCTTCGATTTCGTGGGCTCCGACGACACCCTCGAATATGCCGTCCGCAACGTTGCCCCCGGCGGGCTGGTCTCGCTGGTCGGCGAGGCCGGCGGGCGATTCGAGTTCGGGTTCGACACGATTCCCGTCGAGGTGTCGATGACCACCACGGCCTGGGGCTCGCTCGATGACCTGCGCGAGGTGGTGCGACAGGCGCGACGCGGGCGGTTGCATTGGTCCGTCGAGCGGATGCCACTACGCAAGGCCCGCTCGGCCCATGACCGGCTGCTGGCGGGCAAGGTAGCCGGCCGCATCGTGCTCGTGCCGGGGGGCTAGTCGCCGAAGATTCGGCCCAGGATCCCCTTCGGCTTTTCTGGCGGGCGGATGTACCACGGCCCACCGGCGGCCTGGTACGCCTCACGCATCGGCTGCGCGCGCAGGTCGGTGACGGCCAGCTCGCGGCGCGAGGCGAGATGCTCGCTGGCGACGGCGTGGGCGCGGTTGCGGACCTCGTCGAAGTGGACCAGCTCGGCGTCCGGCTCGAGCAGCACGCCCAGCGTCCAGCCGGTGCCGGCTCGCAGCAACCATGCCTCGATGACCTGTGGCAGGTCGGTCAGCTCGCGGCGCAACTCGGAGCCGAACGGCTCCGGCACCTCCGACGGAACCTCCAGCGGCGGCAGCTCTCCGTACGGGCGGCGGGCGCGCATCGCCTCGGGCGTGGTTGGGTCGATTCCCGCCGCCAGGAAGGGCAGCACCGCGGTCGGCACCTCCAGCTGGGCGGGCGTTCCAGGGTCGATCACCACCCGGTCGCCGGCGGTCTCGGCCCGGATGAACAGCTCGCGAGCCGCGATTTCAATGGCGTCGCTGCCGGGCGGCCCGAACTCGATGTAGCTCTCCGGGCTGGTGTAGGCGGGCAGGAAACGGCCCTTCTGGTCGGTGCCGTGCCGCATCCCTTCGACGGTGACGCGGCTGGGATCCACGGGTTGGCCCGACGAGGAACGGATCGGCACGATCAGGTCGCGGGAGAGGAGCGCGCCAAGCGTCGTGCCGGTCATGCGGGCGAACCCTCCAGGGCGCCCAGGCGCCGCAGCGCGGCTTCGAGGCGGGCGAGGGTGCGGTCGCGGCCGAGCAGCTCCATCGAGCCGAAGAGCGGCGGCGAGACCGTCCGCCCGGTGACCGCCACCCGCAGCGGGCGGAAGAAGTCGCCCGGCTTCCAGCCGGCCTCCTCGGCCGCGTTCCGGCAGCGTGACTCGAGCACGTCGGCCGCAAAATCGTCGTCCGTGAGCGGGCTCAAGACCGCCACGGCCAGCTCCAGCGCTCGCGCCGCGTCGGCCGCGGAGCGACCCTTTGGCACCAGCTGCTCCGGGTCGTAACGAGAGGCGACCTCGTCATCGGTCTCGGTCAGGAACGCCACCAGCTCCACGGCGTCCGCCAGCCGCACGAGGCGCTCCTTCACCAGCGGCACGACCCGCAGGACCGAGGAGTCATCCAGAGCGGAGGGCAGGAAGGGGCGCAGGCGCAACGCGAGCTGCTCATCGGTCAGGTGGCGGATGTAGACCCCGTTCAGGTAGTCGAGCCGATCCTGGTCGAAGATCGCTCCGGCCTTGTGCACATGACCGATGTCAAAGCGAGCAGCGAGCTCTTCGAGGGTGAAGATCTCCTCCTCCGTCCCCGGCGACCAGCCCAGGAAGGCGAGGAAGTTGACCATCGCCTCCGGCAGGTAGCCCTGCTCCCGGTAGGCCGTGATCGCGGTCTGGCTCTTCCGCTTGCTCATCTTCGAGCGATCGGAGTTGAGGATGAGCGGGATGTGCCCGAAGCGTGGCTCGGTGTAGCCCAGCGCCCGAATCAGGGCGATGTGCTTGGGCGTGTTCGACAGATGGTCCTCACCCCGAATCACGTGGCTGATCAGCATCGCCTCATCGTCGACCACCACCACGAAGTGGTAGAGCGGCACGCCGTCCGCGCGCACGATCACGAAGTCCCCCAGCAGTGAGTTGTCGAACTCGACCTCGCCGCGGATCAGGTCGTCGAAGGTCACCTTCTCCGCGGGCACCCTGAAGCGAAGCGCCGGTTTGCGACCCTCGGCCTCGAGGGCGGCCCGGTCGGCATCGGTCAGGTTCAAACAGCGGCCGTTGTAGCGCGGCGGTTGGTGATCGCGCTCCTGCTGACGGCGGACCTCATCGAGCTCGTCCGGCGTGCACCAGCAGTGGTAGGCGAGGCCGGCGTCCAACAGCCGCTGCGCCTCGAGCGCATACAGGTCCCAGCGCTGCGACTGGCGATAGGGCCCGTCCTCGCCACGGTCATCGCCTCCGGCAACCTGCGGCCCCTCGTCCCAGGTGATGCCCAGCCAATGCAGGTTGTCGATGATGTCGGACTCGTACTCGGCCGTGCTGCGCGCCTGGTCGGTGTCCTCGATGCGCAGGACGTACGTGCCGCCAACGTGCCTGGCGAACAGGTAGTTGTAGAGGCTCGTGCGTGCGGTGCCGATGTGCAGCGGCCCGGTGGGGCTCGGCGCCATGCGCACCCGGACCGGGCGCGTGTCGGGAGTCGTGGATGGTTCGCTCATGGGTCGCCCGATGGTAGCAGCAGCTCCCGAACCATCGGCTCGATCGCATCCACCCACAGCTCGTACTGGACGCCCGACGGGTGCAGGCCATCGCGGGCGACCAGGCTTCGGTCGGTTGCCGCCGCCTGCGAGATCTCGAACACGTCGGGCACGAAGCGCATGCCGCGGCCCTCGCACGCTCCACGCAGAATGTCGTTGTTGCGCAGGATGCCGGCCCGCTGCGTGTCCGGAGCGCCGTAGGCAGCTCCCTGCGGGGTGACCGTGTAGTCGGGGGTCGCGACGCAAAGTACGCGGTTCGCAGGCACCATCGCCAGGAGCGAGTCGAGGATGAGGGAGACGTTGGCCGCGTACTCGACATCCGGCACGCCGCGGACGACGTCGTTGACGCCGATCTGGACCGTCACGAACTCCGGCCGCAGCTCATCCAGCTTCGGCAGCTCCGCGCGGATCAGGTCCGCCGAGGTGAATCCGTTCGCCGCCGGGTTGCCCACCAGCTGGAGCGGGACCGGGTCGGCCGCCAGGCGCGCGACCAGCTGGTTCGGCCAGCGCTCCGCCTCGGCCACCGAGGTGCCGATCGTGTACGAGTCCCCCAGTGGTACGAAACGCAACGCGCCCTCCCTGCCCGATGGCGCCGCTGGCGCGGCGCACCCAACCATCAGCACCGCGATGCCGAGAACTCGCGACGCCGTTGCGCACAATGTACCGATGTTCCTGACCGACTCAGAGCTCGAAGGTAGGGCGCACCTCGCCGGATCGTTCGCCGCGGGGGTCGAGAATCGGGGGTGATGCGAACTCGCCCAGCCGGGCGAGGGCGGCGTCGTCCAGCGCGCCGAGCTGGCGCATCGCCTCGATTGTCGACACGCCGCGCGCGCGCCGCGCGCCGTCGCCGTCCTCGATCTTGACCGCCAGCCCGATGGCTGCCTTCCCGCGCGTGTGCCCGCCCGCCAGGACGGCTGCCGCCTGCACCCCTTCGGCCCCGCCCTTCGAGACGAGCCTGCCGGGCGCCGCCCGCATCAGCGTGGTGTCCAATTGGCGCCGCTCACCTCCGACCAGCTCGGGGTGGGCCATCATCGCGTCGCGGATCCGCTCGAGCGCGGCGCGGAGGGCGGAATCCGACACACCGGACGGTTCGGCCAGCCGGGCGAACGCCAGCGCCAGTCCACGCAGGGAAAGGCCGAAGGTGACGACTCCGCAGCCGTCGGTCGCTTGCACGATCTCGCGGGCCCGCACGCCAGTCAGAAGCGCCACCGTCTCCAGGGCAAGCCGCTGAGTCGGGTGATCCGGCCGCCAGTAGGTCTCGACCGGCCAGCCAGCCGCCTTGGCATGCAGCGCCATGGCCGCGTGCTTGCCTGAGCAGTTGTGGCGGAGGGGGGTGAGCGGCTCCCCATCCCGGATCAAGCGCTCCGCCGTTTCGCGGTCGAATGGCGGATGCATTCCGCAGGCCAGGACATCCCGGGTCAGGCCCCCGGCGCGCAGCACCGCCTGCACCGTGCGGAGGTGACGATCCTCCCCGGCATGTGAGGCGGCCATCACCGCCAGCGCCTCGATGGGGCTCGGGAAGTCGTAGGCGTCGAAATGTCCGGATGCTACGAACGGCGCCAGCTGGAACGGTTTGGCGGCTGAGCGAAGGTAGATGAACTGCTGGGGGTCGCCGTGCGAGGCGATCAATCGGCCGGACGCCGAGACGACCGCGACCGAGCCACGATGGTGTGACTCGACGCGGTCGCCGCGAGTTACTTCGACGATCGGCTCGGCCACCTGGGCCGAGGGCCCGCTACCTGCCGTTGGCTTGGCCGCGGCGGCCTACTCGCCCCCGCTGTTGGTGCCGGGGCCGGTCGCCTGCCGCTCGGCGGCCTGGCGCTCGGACGCCGGCGTGCTGTCCTGCTTGCTGAAGATGCTCCCCTGGCCCGGGGAACCTGACGGGGCGGCGGCTCCGGCAGGCTCCGGGGTCGGCGTTGTGGACTTGGCCCCCGGTTCTGGTCTCGCAGTCGGCGCCGGGCGTGCCCCCTCGTGGGTCATGATCACCGACCCCTCCCAGTGCGCGCCTTCCTTGACGACGAGCACCTGCGTCTTGACCTTGCCCTTGACGCGACCGGTGGAGCCGATCTCGAATCGCCCGCCGCAGTCGACGTCCCCTTCGAAGTCGCCGCTGATGATCACGTTGTGGGCTGTGATGGCGCTGCGGACGCGAGCCTGCGGGCTGATGATCAGGGTCCCCTGGCATTCGATCTCGCCGTTGGCCTCGCCCTCGATCCGCAGGTCGCGGTCGGAGACGTATTTACCGCTGAAGCGGGCGTGTGGGTCGATCACGCTCTCGTTGCCGGTATCGGTCCGGCGAAAGTCGGAGGGAGATGGCGTCACGTCAACCTCACTGGTAAGGCTGTCCGGGTACAGGTTGCCGACGACATCCTCACGCGACAACGAGTCGGGCTTGTTGTCTCGCTTCGATCCAAAGACCATGGTTGGCTCCTTCCTTAGATCGGCGACGGCCTACCTACGCCGGTCCTGCGGGGGCTCGTTCAAGGACCGATAGCCTACCAGCCCGTGTCACCCCCAAGGTAGTCCCACTAAAATGCGGCCGATGGCCACCCTCTCATTCCCGCCGAATGTGCGTGTCAGCGCCCATCCGCTGGTCGCCCACAAGCTCTCGCTGCTCCGCGACAAATCCACCACCCCGAAGCTCTTCCGCGAGCTCGTTCGCGAGCTGACCTGGCTGCTCGGCTACGAGGCGATGGCGGACCTCAGCACCCAGCCGCACCAGATCGAGACGCCCCTGGAGCCGATGAGTGGGCGGCAGGTGGAGCCGAAGGTCGGCTTCATCCCGGTCCTCCGCGCCGGCCTCGGGATGGTCGACGCCATGCTCGAGCTGATGCCGACGGCCGAGGTATGGCACATCGGCCTGTACCGCGACGAGCGCACCCTCAAGCCGGTCGAGTACTACAACAAGCTGCCGGATGCCGCCACGGTCCAGCTCTGCCTGATCCTGGACCCGATGTTGGCCACCGGCGGCTCCGCCGCCGCCACGGTTGACATCCTCAAGGCCTGGGGAGCGGCGCGCGTCAAGCAGGTGAGCCTGATCGCCGCGCCGGAGGGCATCGCCACGCTCTCCGGGGCGCATCCCGACGTTGACATCCACGTGGCGGCCGTCGATCGCGCGCTGAACGAGCGCGGCTACATCGTCCCGGGACTGGGCGATGCCGGCGATCGGCAATTCGGCACCTTCGCCGGCCCCTCCTCGGAGCCGGGCCACGGTCCGCTCGACGAGACGGCAGAGGTCGTGCGCCGTCTGCAGCGGGACCTGGCGAGGTAGCAGTCCTCCCTCGAGACGACGAAGTGTCCCGAAGGAACCGCCCCCGGACCGTTGATGCAATCTCTGGTGCCGTTGGCCGCCCCTTCGGGACTTCTGAAGCATGGGGCCGCCATGGGGTGCGGGCAACCCCCCTTATCCCCGAGTTTCGGCTGCCCCGCCGGACTTGTCCACAGGCCGTCCCCACCGTGGGCATTGATCCGCGCTTCACGCGCCCTTACGGATCGCTGAATCGACGACTTGGCTAGGCTGGCGAGGTGACCACGGTAGCCCACTGCCCGCATTGCGCCGAACCCGCCGAGCAGCCGCTCGTGTGCAGTCGCTGCGGGTGGCGCTGGTTCGCCAACCCCGTGCCCGCCGCGGGCACCCTGGTCGAGCGGGTGGCAGCCGACGGCGAGCCGGAGGTGCTCGTCCTGCGACGCGCAATCGAGCCTGGATTGGGCGCGTGGGACCTGCCCGCGGGCTACCTCGATCCCGGGGAGAGCCCCGAGGAGGGGGCACGTCGCGAAACGCTCGAGGAGGCCGGACTGGCCGTGGAGCTGGTGCGCCTGGTTGGGGTATACACATCCCGTGCCGCCAACGCGGTGAGCTGCGTCTACCTGGCCCATCCACTCGACCCGGCTGCCGCGGTCGTCACCGACCCGGAATCTGACGACCACGCCTGGGTCGCTCGGGGCGACGTTCCAGCCTGGCTGCCGCGCATGGCATTCCCATCGATGGCGGCGGCCCTGGACGACTGGGCCGCTGGTCGGAACGGCCTCGCGCGCGACTGGTAGCGGACGGCCGCCGCGGCCATCGAGGTTCGCTGCGCTACACTCGATCCAATGCCCGACTCGCACGTCAAGGTGGCTGTTACCGGCGCCGCCGGACAGATCGGCTACGCCCTCCTCTTCCGGATCGCATCGGGCCAGATGTTCGGGCCGCGTACGACGGTCGACCTGCAGCTGCTCGAGCTGGAGCCCGCTCTCCCTGCATTGGAGGGCGTGGCCATGGAGCTCGAGGACTGCGCCTTCCCGCTCCTGCGCCGGTTGGCCCGTACGGCGAGCACCGACCAGGCGTTCGCCGACGCGAACTGGGCGCTGCTGGTTGGTGCCGTTCCGCGCAAGGCGGGGATGGAGCGCAAGGACCTGCTCACCATCAACGGCGGGATCTTCACCGCGCAGGGCAAGGCAATCGCCGCGAATGCGGCCGACGACGTTCGCGTCCTGGTCGTGGGCAACCCGTGCAACACCAACTGCCTGATCGCGGCCGCCAACGCGCCACGCATCGGTCAGGACCGATGGTTCGCCATGACCATGCTCGACGAGAGCCGCGGCCGGGCGCAGCTGGCCCAGCGCGCCGGGGTGCCCGTCGAGGAGGTGCGCGACCTGGCAGTCTGGGGCAACCACTCTTCCACCCAGTTCCCGGATGCCTACCACGCAACCATCGGCGGGCGGCCCGCGCCGGAGGTGATCGGGGACGATGCCTGGCTCCAGGGCGAGTTCATCTCCACCGTTCAGCAGCGCGGCGCCGCGATCATCGCCGCCCGTGGGCAGTCGAGCGCGGCCTCGGCCGCCAACGCCGTGATTGACACGGTGCGCAACATCACGCAGCCGACCGGCGAGGTCTTCTCGTCGGCGATCCCGGCGCCGGGCGACGAATCGGGCTACGGCATCCCGGCAGGGCTCGTCTTCGGCTATCCACTGCGCGCCACCGCGCCCGGCCGGGTGGAGATCGTGCAGGGCATCCAGCATGACGCCTGGGCGCAGGCCAGGATCGACGCAACGTGCGAGGAGCTTCTTGAGGAGCGCGAGGCAGTGAAGGACTTGATCTGATGACGAACGAGACGGCCGTAGGAGCCGATACCGCCTCCATCACCTTCGGCAATCGCACGGTTGAGCTTCCGGTCACGCGCGGCACGGAGGACGAAGCCGGGGTCGACATCTCGAAGCTGCGCGCCGACATGGGCCTGATCACCATGGACATCGGCTACGGCAGCACTGGATCGTGCACGTCGGCGATCACCTACGTCGACGGGGAGGCGGGGATCCTGCGCTACCGAGGCTACCCCATCGAGCAGCTCGCCGGACGGAGCACCTTCCTGGAGGTGGCCTACCTGCTGATCTACGGCGAGCTGCCGACCACCGACCAGCTGCACGCCTTCACGGCGGACGTCACCCATCACACCCTGATTCACGAGGAGATGCGGCGCTTCTTCGACAGCTTCCCGTACGACGCGCACCCGATGGCGGTGCTGGGCGCCGGGACCATGGGCCTGTCGACCTTCTACCAGGACAGCCACGACCCATTCGACCCGGCCGCAGTCGAGATCACCACCATGCGCCTGCTTGCCAAGCTGCCGACACTGGCGGCCTGGTCGTTCAAGAAGGCGATCGGCCAGCCGTACGTGTACCCGCAAAACGACCTGGGCTATACGGCCAACCTGCTGCACATGATGTTCGGGGTCCCGGCCGAGGAGTACGAGGTCCAGCCCGCGGTGGCGAAGGCGCTCGACCTGCTCCTGGTGCTCCACGCCGATCACGAGCAGAACTGCTCCACCGCGACCGTCCGCCTGGTCGGCAGCACGCACGTCAACCTGTATGCCTCCATCAGCGCCGGGATCAGCGCCCTGTGGGGTCCCCTGCACGGCGGGGCCAACGAGGCGGTGATCCGCACCCTCGAGCGGATCGTGGCCGACGGCGGCGACGTGCGGAAGTACGTCGACATGGCCAAGGATCCGAACGACTCGTTCCGGCTGGCCGGGTTCGGGCATCGGGTCTACAAGAACTTCGACCCGCGGGCCAAGATCATCAAGGCCGCCGCAGACGAAGTGCTGGCCGCCACCGGAGCCGACGGCGCCCTCTTCGAGGTTGCGAAGCAGCTCGAGGAGGTGGCGATCCACGACGAATACTTCGTCCAGCGCAAGCTGTACGCCAACGTGGATTTCTACTCCGGGCTGATCTACCACGCCATCGGTTTCCCGAAGAACATGTTCACCAACTGCTTCGCCATCGGTCGCCTGCCGGGTTGGATCGCCCAGTGGCGGGAGATGATCGAGTCGAAGGAGACGAAGATCGGGCGTCCGCGACAGATCTATGTCGGGGCGACCGAACGGGACTACGTCCCGATCGACCAGCGCTAGCCCGCGAACATGCGGCTGACCGTCCTGGGTCGCAGTCCGGCCCGACCCAACCCGGGGGAAGCGTGCGCGGGTTACCTGGTGGAGGGCGGCGGCTCGCGGGTGCTGCTGGACGTGGGACCCGGCGTCGTCGCGCAGCTGCTGCGCCGCAATACTCCGGACGAGCTGGACGCGGTGGTCATCAGCCACATGCACACCGACCACTGTCTCGATCTCGTCACGCTGCGCTATTCGTATCCGTGGATCGACGTCGCCAAGAATCGGCTGCGCGTCATCGTGCCGCCGGGGGCCACGGCGCAGCTGGCAGAGCTGGCGCTGGGGGCGGGCTACGCCGACTTCTTCGACAAGAGCTTCATCTTCGTCGAGCACGACGGCACGCGTCCGATCGAGGTTGGCAGCCTGCGGCTGGAGCCCGATCAGACGCAGCATTTCGTGCCCACCTGGGGCTTCCGCATCTTCGCCCGCGGCGAGGGCGAGGACCCCGGCCGGGTCCTGGGCTACTCCGCCGACGCTGGGCCGTGTAGCGCGCTGCGACGCCTGGCCGACAGCGCCGACCTGTTCCTGTGCGAAGCCGGCCTGCGCTCGCTGGACGAGGACGCCCAGCCACCAGAGGAACGCGGGCACCTGCTGCCCTCCGAGGGCGCCCAGGTCGCGCAGGACGCTCGCGCCAAACAGCTCCTCCTCACCCACATCCCGCTGATGGATGGCGGCGATTGGGCGCTCCGCGAGGCGCGTGCTGTCTACGACGGCCCAGTGGAGATCGCCGAGACGCTCAAGACCTACGAGATCTAGCCTGAAAGGCGCGCCTTGGCGATATAGCGATCGGCCGACCAGGTGGCGAGCGCCCAGAGGACCGAGATCACCAGCGTGAGTCCGATGAGGAGCACGGCCGCCGGCAGCGCTCCCGGACCGATGCTCGAGCCGAGCAGCAGCGACCCGAGCCCGGCGATGAGGATCGTGCCGCCGCTCATGGCCAGCCCGATCTTCCCCCCGGTCAGCAGGAACCATGCAAGCGCGTGCCCCTGGGCCCGCCCGGCGAGCCACAGGATGGTGGGCCCTGAGGCTCCGAACAACGATACGTAGAAGCCGGTCGCGCTCAGCAGGTCGGCGAACCCCAGCCGCTGCTCGAGGATGACGGCCGCGAAGATCCAGGCGGCGAGCAGGGCGCTACCGGCCCCGATTCCGACCAGCCAGACGAGCAGGAGGGTGGCGGTCCCGGTCGCCAAGCGCTCCTCGAGCTCGCCGTCCCGGCCCTCGACCAGCTGGGTCGGGCCATCCTCCGGGAGCTGCGGTTGCTCCACGCTCACGCTTCGGCGACTCCGGCTGCGGCGAAGGCCTGCTCCAGGTCGGAGATCAGGTCGTCCGCCGCCTCGATGCCGACCGACAGCCGGATGAGGCCCGGTGGCACCGACAGCGCCGATTCGGCGACCGACAGGTGGGTCATAGCCGCGGGCAGCTCGATCAAGGACTCGACCGCCCCGAGGGATTCGGCCAGTGTGAAGAGTCGGGTCGCGGCCACGAACCGCCGCGCGGCCGCCTCGTCGGCGGCGAGCTCGAAGCTGACGATGGCCCCCGGGAGCCGCATCTGGCGCTTGACCAGGTCTCGCTGCGGATGGTCCGAGAAGCCCGGCCAGTGGACACGCGCCACCCCCGAGCGACGCTCCAGCCAGTTGGCGACCACCGCCGCGTTCGTGCAGCCGCGCTCCATCCGGATCGCCAGGGTCCGAAGCCCGCGCAGCACCAGCCAGCAGTCGAAGGGGCTGGGTACGGCCCCGGCGGCGTTCTGATGGAAGCGCAGCGTCGCGGCCAGCTCCTCGTTCCGAGTTGCGATCAGGCCCCCGATGACGTCGGAGTGGCCGCCCAGGTACTTCGTGGCGGAGTGGAGGACGAGGTCGGCG
This sequence comes from Candidatus Dormiibacterota bacterium, assembly GCA_035632895.1. GTDB lineage: Bacteria > Chloroflexota > Limnocylindria > QHBO01 > QHBO01 > DASQFY01. Next base: position 4,831 of record DASQFY010000165.1, on the reverse strand, counting down.
CCGAGCTCCAGGGGCCGGGTCAGATAGGGCGTCGCGAAGGTGCTGTCGACGACCGTGAGCGCGCCGCTGGTGGCGGCGACTCGCGCCACGGCGCTGATGTCGATCACCTTCAGCAGCGGGTTGGTGGGGGTCTCGATCCAGATCATCCTCGCGCCCGCCAGCGCCGCCGCCACCGCATCGAGGTCGCGGAGGTCGACCGCATCGGTCTGGATGCCGTATCGCCGCCAGACCTTGTCGGCGAGCCGCCAGGTCCCGCCATACACATCGTCGCTGACGACCAACCGGTCCCCGGGCTCGAGCAGGTAGAGGACGTTCTGGGTCGCCGCCAGGCCGGAGGCGTATGCGATTCCGTGGGTCGCGCCCTCCAGGGCGGCGATCGCCGACTCGAGCGCCCGGCGGGTCGGGTTGTCAGTGCGGCCGTACTCGAAACCGTCGCGCGTCTGGCCGACGCCATCCTGCTTGAAGGTGGCGCTCATCTGGATGGCGGGCACCACCGCTCCGGTGGCAGGATCCGGGTCGGCCCCGACGTGGACGGCCAGCGTCTCGAATCTGTCGGTCATGGCCGAGCCATTGTCGCAGGCCGGTGCGTGGAGCCGGGGAGCGGTTCTGGGTCAGCGTGTTCGGCGGAGGAGGCGGCCTCAGCGGGTCCGCGGGAAGCCGAGGTCGACCTTGCTCGTGCCGGGGTCCGGCCAGCGCGAGGTGACGACCTTGGCCCGGGTGTAGAACTGCACGCCCTCTGGCCCGTACATGTGCAGGTCGCCGAAGAGCGACGCCTTCCAGCCGCCGAAGCTGTAGTAGGCAACGGGGACCGGAATCGGCACGTTGATGCCGACCATCCCGACGTTGATGTCGAACTGGAACTGGCGCGCTGCTCCGCCGTCGCGCGTGAAGATGGCGGTGCCGTTGGCATACGGGTTCTCGTCGATCACAGCGACGGCATCGGTGTAGGTCGGGACGCGAACAACCTCCAGCACCGGGCCGAAGATCTCGTTGCGGTAGCAGTCCATCTCGGTCGTGACCCGGTCGAGGAGCGAGACGCCAAGGAAGAAGCCCTTGCCCTCCCGGTAGAGGGCGTGCTGCCGGCCGTCGACCCGCAGCGTCGCTCCCTGGGCGGGGCCGCTCTCGAGGTAGGAGGCGACCTTATCCCGATGCTCGCGGGTGATGAGCGGGCCCATCTCCGCCTCCGGATCGTCCCCGCCGCCGACCTTGATCTTCGGCAGCCGGCTCTCGATCGCGTCGACCAGTGGGTCGGCCACGTCGCCGACTGCCACCACCACGCTGATGGCCATGCACCGCTCGCCGGCGGAGCCGTAGGCAGCGGAGACGGCGGCATCGGCCGCCATCTCGATGTCGGCATCGGGCAGCACGATCATGTGGTTCTTGGCGCCACCCAGCGCCTGCACCCGCTTCCCGCTCGCAGTGCCGGCCTGGTAGATGTGGCGAGCGACGGGTGTCGAGCCCACGAAGCTGACGGCGGCGATACCCGGATGCTCCAGGATGGCGTCGACCGCCACCCGATCGCCGTGCACCACGTTGAAGACGCCATCCGGCACGCCGGCCTCCCGCAGGAGCTCCCCGAGATAGACCGATGCCGACGGGTCCTTCTCGGACGGCTTCAGGATGAAGGTGTTGCCGCAGGCGATGGCGGTGCCGAACATCCACATCGGCACCATGGCCGGGAAGTTGAAGGGCGTGATGCCGGCCACCACGCCGAGTGGCTGGCGGATCTGGTAGACGTCGATGCCGGTCGAGACCTGTTCGCTAAAGCCGCCCTTGAGCAGGTGCGGGATGCCGGTCGCAAACTCGAGGTTCTCCAGACCGCGCGCCACTTCGCCCAGCGCGTCGCTTGGCACCTTGCCGTGCTCCGCGGTCAGGTGCGCCGCAATCTCGCGACGATGCCGGTCGACGAGGTTGCGGATCCGGAACATGATCTCCGTCCGCCGGCTCAGCGAGGTCGCGCGCCAGGCCGGAAACGCCGCGGCGGCGACCCGGACCGCCGCGTCCACCTCCTCGATCGAAGCGAAGTCCACCTCGCGCGCCAGCTCGCCGGTGGCCGGGTTGTAGACGGGCCCGTTCCGGCCGGAGGTGCCCGCCACCCGCTTGCCCCCGATCCAATGGTTGACCCGCTCCAGGCCGCTCCCGCGAGGCTCGACCTGTGGCTCGGCAGTCTGCGTCATGAAGCCCACTTTACTCCGGCCCAACGCCTCCGTCAGGTCTGGCGCCCGGTATGGACCGATAACGATCCCGGGCGTACCCTCCGTACATGGACGAGCAGGCCACCTGTACCCTGTGCGGTACGCCGATCGGCGCCGGACAAGCCTGGATGGAGGCCGACAGCGAGGGTGCGCGCGTCCGTGCGCACGCCGAGTGCCTTTACCGCGAGCATGGCGACGCGTCCGGCGGCTGGGAGCCGCAGGAGCACAGCGCCCTCTAACGGCCTCACCCTCCCGGCGGGGGCCGCACCTCGCCACGCCGCACGACGACGGAAGGCCGGGTCGACCGCCAGTCGTAGTCGCTGACCGCCTCGTCAGCGCCGAGCAGGCCAACCTCGCGCAGCCAGGCGTCGTCATAGAGCTTGGCGAGATAGTTGCGGCCCGAGTCCGGCAGCAGCACCACGAAGAGCGCCTCGGGGTCGGACACGTCGCGGGCGATCTGCAGTGCGGCCCACACGACCGTTCCGCACGACTCGCCCATCAGGATCCCCTCGGCGGCGGTGGCCTGGCGGGCGGTAAGCAGCGCGTCGCGATCGCTGACGCGCACGATCAGATCCGCGACCTCCGGGTCGTAGGTCTGGGGCCAGAAGTCTTCGCCGACCCCTTCCGTCAGATAGGGGCGCGGCGTGTCGCCGGAGTAGACGCTGCCCTCGGTATCCGCCCCAACGATCACGATCTCCGGGTTCCACTGGCGCAGGAAGCTGCCCGTGCCGCTGATCGTGCCGCCGGTTCCAAGGCCGGCGACAAAGTGCGTCACGCGGCCGTCCGTCTCGTCCCAGATCTCCGGCCCGGTGGTCAGGTAGTGGGCCTCGGGATTCGCCGGGTTCGAGTACTGGTCCGGCTTCCATGCGCCGGGGGTCTCGCGCGCCAGCCGATCCGAGACGCGGTAGTAGCTACGCTCGTCGTCGGGAGCCACGTCGGTGGGGCAGATCACCACCTCGGCGCCGAACGCCTCCAGCAGCGCGCGCTTCTCCGGTGACTGTTTGTCGGGCATGACAAAGATGCACCGATAGCCCCGGACCGCGGCGGCCATCGCCAGTCCCACGCCGGTGTTGCCGCTGGTGGACTCGATGATGACGCCGCCGGGCTTCAGCAGTCCGGCCTGCTCAGCCGCCTCGATCATCGGCAGCGCGATGCGGTCCTTCACCGACCCGCCCGGGTTCATATGCTCCAGCTTGGCGACCACCCGCGGCGCGAGCCCGGATGCCAGCCGATCGAGCGCTACGAGCGGGGTGGCGCCGACAGCTCCGGTCACATCGGGCAGGATGCCCTTGCGCTCAGCCAGCCTGTGCCTCCGCCGTCGTCTCGGGCGGTCCACCGTCCGCATCGGTCTCGTCCGAGCGGCGCATCCAGGCACCCGGCGTGCCCCAACCTCGAGCGTGCCGCAACAGCAACAGGCCGCCGGCCAGGAAGAATGTCCCCCCGCCGATCCAGATGGCGACCGGGACCCCGGCGATCATCCAGTTCTGGACTCGATACGTCTCCAAGTAAGTGCGGATCGCGCCGTACCACATCAGGTAGATGAGCAGGATGTCGCCGTCATACAGCCGATGTGCGAAGCGGCGCGCGATCCACAGGATCAGCACCAGCCCAACGAGGTTGAGCAGCGCCTCGTACGCGAAGAGCGGGACGAAACGCGTGGTTTCGACCGGGTAGAGGGCCAGGTTCGTCCATTCGCCGACTCGGTGCTGGCCGTCGATCGGGATGCCCCAGGGCAGGTCGGTCGGGGGTCCGTAGAGCTCCTGGTTGACGAAGTTCCCGAGCCGGCCGATCGCCTGGCCGAGGAGGACCGCGGTGGCGAAGATGTCGAACCAGCGCAGCGTATTCAGCTTCGCCGCGCGTGTGTACAGCCAGATCCCCAGGATGCCGCCGACCACCGCGCCGGTGATCGCCAGCCCGCCCTGCCAGATCTGCGGGATGAGCGCCGGATTGGCGGCGTAGTAGTCCCATTGGTGGATCACGTGGTAAATGCGTGCGCCGATGACGGCGAGGACGAGCACCGGCAACAGCATCGACCAGCCGACCTCCGGATCCTCGCCCCGGCGGCGGGCCTCGACCGCTCCCAGCGCTCCGGCCAGCAGCACCGCAGCCGCGATGATGATCCCGTACCAGTGCACGCTGAGCGGGCCGAGCCGGAAGGCGATGGGGTCGATCACGCGCCGGATTCTAACCCGGGTCTGGTCATGGACGGCGCGCGGGGGTATCGTGCGCGGTCGAAGAACAGGAGCGCCCGAGCGATGGCCCACCTACCGCCTCCGAGCGGCCAGGCCGCGCAGCCCGGCCGTCCTTTGCTGCCCTTCCACCAGCTCCTGACCCTGTCGATCTACTGGCTCGGGATCCAGACGATCTGGGGCGGCCTGAACACGATCATCATCCCGGGCCGGCTCGACGACATGAGCCGCGAGACTGCGGGCACCCTGATGGCGATCATCTTCATTGCGGGTGCCGTGGCGCCGATCCTGATCCAGCCCACAGTCGGCGTGATCAGCGACTACACGGTGACCCGCTGGGGGCGCCGCAAGCCGTACATCGTCATCGGCGCGGCAAACCCGAGCAGAAAGACGACGTCGAGCAGCGCGCCGATGACGATGTACGGCTTGCGGCGCCCCCAGCGGGTC
>DASQFY010000164.1:0-2020 GCA_035632895.1 Candidatus Dormiibacterota bacterium | reverse complement strand
CGGAGATCGAGCTCGGCGAGGAGGACATGGAGACGCTCGCGGCGGTGGAGCAGGTCGGCCGGCCCCTCGCGTAGCTCCAGCCGGTCCCGCGGCCGGTCACCGAGGAGCCGCGCCTGGCTCCGGCCGTCAGGGAGATAGGCGTAGGGTCAACGCATGGCCAATCCTGGTGATCTCGATACGAGCTTCGCCGGCACCGGGAAGAAGACGATCAGCTTCGGCGGTACCGACGTGGCGCGCGCCCTGCTGGTGCAGCCCAACGGGAGGATCGTCGTGGCCGGCGGCGGCGCCCCCGGCGGCTCCTTCTGCGTTGCGCGCCTGCGCACCAACGGCACGCTCGACACCACCTTCGCGTCGGGCGGCAAGCGCGTTATCGGTTTCGGCGGTGGCGATGAGTCCGCCTCCAGCGCGGCGCTGCAGCAGGACGGCAAGATCATGCTCGCCGGACACTCGGACCTGCGGGTGGCCGTTGCGCGCTTGAAGCCCAACGGCGCGCTGGACACCACCTTCTCCGGCAACGGCAAGATGACCCTGAGTTGGGGTGCGCTCAGCCGCGCCTCGGCGGTGCTCGTGCTGCCCAACGGCAAGATCCTGCTCGCGGGCTTCTCGGGTCCCGAGGGCGGCAACATCCAGGTCGCGCGCCTCAACGCGAACGGGGCGCTTGACACGACGTTCGGCACCGGCGGCAAAGCCACGATCGACTTCGGCGGGGATGACTTCGGCCTGGCGATGGCACGCCAGGCCAACGGGCGGATCATCGTGGTCGGTCACTCGTCGGCCACCGGCGCTGTGGTCGCGCGGCTGCGGGCGAACGGCAAGCTCGACCCCGACTTCGCCGGCGACGGCCGCTTGACGCTGCCCGGGGGCGGAGTCGCGAGGGCGGTGCTGATTCAGCCCGACCGCAAGATCGTGGTCACGGGCAATGCCGGCGGAAGCGCGATGATGACGGTCACCCGCCTGAACCGGAACGGTTCGCCCGACACGACGTTCGACGGTGACGGCACGGCGATGATCGACTTCGGGTCGCTCGCCGACCTGGCCGGCGACGCGGAGCGCCGGCCGGACGGCAAGATCGTCGTCGCCGGCTCCACCCAGGCCGACGAGGACTTGGCAGTCGCACGCCTCAATGCCAACGGATCTCCGGACGCCACGTTCGGCGCCGCCGGGAAGACGACGGTCGACTTCGGCGTCGCCACGTTCGGCAACGCGGTCGCTCTCCAGCCCAACGGCCGGATAGTGGTCGCCGGCGAGAGGACGGGCGGCAACGACTTCGCGCTGGCGCGCCTGCTGGGCTGACGGCAGCCTTTGATATCGTTTACCAAATGGTTAACGATCCGTTCAGGGCGCTGTCGCATCCGATCCGGCGCGGCATCGTCGAACGCCTGGCCTCAGGTCCGGCGACGGTGGGTGACGCGACCGGTGGCTTCGGAGTATCCAAGCCCGCCATCTCCAAGCACCTGAAGGTGCTCGAGGAGACGGGCGTCGTGGCCCGCGTGATCGAGGGACGAACGCACCGGCTCTCGCTCGACACCCATGCGCTTGCCGAGGCAGCCGACTGGATGGATCGCCAGCGCGCCCTATGGGGGCGCCTGTTCGACGTCGTAGACGAATACCTCAAGGAGGACAAGCCGCAATGAATACCCCGCCGATCGTGTCACCTCGAGAATGGGAGGCCGCGCGCGAAGAACTGCTGGTCAAGGAGAAGGAGCTGACCCGGGCCCGCGACGCCATGGCGGCGCAGCGCCGCCGGATGCCGATGATGGACGTGGAGAAGGACTACGCCTTCGAGGGCCCGGACGGACGAGCAAGCCTGTTGGACCTGTTCCAAGGACGCCGGCAGCTGATCGTCTACCGCTTCTTTTTCGAGCCCGACGTGGCCGGATGGCCCGAGAGCGGATGTCCCGGCTGCTCCTTTCTCGCCGACCAGGTGGCGCACCTCGCGCACCTCAACGCCCGCGACACCACGCTCGTGTTCGTATCCCGGGCCCCGCAGGCGGACATCGAGCGCTGGAAAAGCCGGATG
>DASQFY010000163.1:0-4779 GCA_035632895.1 Candidatus Dormiibacterota bacterium | reverse complement strand
ATCATGGTTCGAATCTCCTCGAGGTCGTACGGCGCCCAGCCGATGCTGGCGTCCACCGTCGCGCTGTACGGATAGGGTTTCGAACGCGCCTCGGCGCTGCCGAACAGATCGGCGCCATCAACCGGCAGCACCTTCACCGCGGGCGTCACCAGCCCTGCTGGTAGAAGCGCCAGATCCGTCACGTTGGCCACCAGGTGGGCTGTGATCTCCGCGGCCGGCAAGCAACGCGGAGGGTTGGCTGCTGGGAGCGCCTCGCATGGCTGGATGAGCGTGTCAGCCGCGCGCGCCGCATCAACCTCCGCGGCCGTGATCTCGCTCTTCAGGTTTGTGAAGCCGGTTACCACCGCCAGGGGAACCTCCACCTCCGGGATCGGCGTCGGGGTCGGGATGGGCGTCGGCTCCGCCGTCGGGCTTGGTGAGGCGGTCGGCTGCGGCGTGGGGCTTGCGGAGGAGCAGGCAGTGACCACCAGTGCCAGGGCGAGGAGCAGAGCGCCGTGCCGCCGTCCCTCGGTGGGTTGCATCGGCCGGATGGTAGCGGAAGAGCCCTTGCAGCGGGGCGAGATGTCTTCTCTCGCGATGGGCGGCGTGAGGCGTCGCGCGGTCGGTTCGCAATCAGTCCCTGCGGTGCCACTAGTCAACGGGACTTCAGCCAAAAGTACAAACCGTTGACTGCCACCAGTACCATCCAATCACTGAGATCAGGGATTGCCCATGTCCCTGCGTCCAGAAGTGGGAAATCCGAGTGACCCTTGCCCGAGCGGTTGCTGCCCGTCCGCGACGCTGGCGCGCCGCTTCCCTGGTCACCATAGGCGCGCTCCTCGCGAGTATCGTCGCCTCGACCGTTCCGCCCACGGCGAGCGTTGCTGCCGCGGGCACTGCCCTCCAGCTGGCCAGCGCCTCATGGGTGCCCGGCTTCGCTGCACCGGCGAGCAACGTCGCCCTGCAATTGAACGGGTCCTCGCAGTACGGCACCGTCGGCACCGCCTCGCAGTTGCGGAGCCCGACGTTCACCCTCGAGCTCTGGTTCCGGCGCACGGGCGCTGGCATCGCCAGTGCCAACGGCACAGGCAACTTCGGTATTCCCGACCCAATTCCGCTCATGACCAAGGGCCGGGCCGAGGCGGAGACCGCGGCCGCAGACATCAACTACTTCCTGGGCATCGATGCCAGCAGCGGAGAGCTCGTGGCGGACTTCGAGGAAGCGCGAATCGCGCAGGGGGGAACCGACGAGGGCCTGAATCATCCGGTCCTCGGCACGACGCCGATCGCCGCGGACGGCGCCTGGCATCACGCTGCCGCGACCTACGACGGAACCACCTGGAACCTCTACCTGGACGGGGTGCTTGACGGCAGCGCTTTCATCGATCGGCCGGCGGCCGCGCTGACCAACGTTCCAACTACGGTCGGATCGGCCCTGACTACCACCGCAGGGACCGGCGCGTCTGGCTTCTTCGCGGGCGTCGTCGACGAGGTCAGGATCTGGAACTTCGCACGCTCCGTCGCCGAGATCAACGCCACCAAGAACGTGCAGATAACAAGCGCCGAGACCGGGTTGTTGGGCGCCTGGAACATGAACGCCGGCAACGGGACGATGCTGGCCGACAGCACTGGCAACATCGCCACCGGCGGGCTGGTGGGCGCACCCGGCGCCGAGTACGCAACCCTCGGGACAACCACGCAGCTCCGGAGCCCGACCTTCACCGTGGAGCTCTGGTTCAGCCGGACCGCCGCTGGGGCGCCGAGCGCGAGCGGTACCGGCACCGGCGGTATCGCAAGGCCGATCCCACTCATCACGAAGGGTCGGGCCGAGGCGGAGACCGCCGCCGCCGACGTGAACTACTTCCTGGGTATCGATTTCGATACCGGCACGCTGGTCGCCGACTTCGAGGAGGCCCAGATCGCGCAGGGCGGTACCACTCCCGGCCTGAACCACCCGATCACCGGGACTGGCGTCATCGCCGCCGATGGCGCTTGGCACCACGCGGCGGCAACGTACGACGGCGCGACCTGGAACCTCTTCCTCGACGGCATCCTGGACGGCACGCTGGCGGTGGGGCGCGCCGCCAATGCCTCCAACACTGTCCGCACCGCCGTCGGCACCGCGCTGACCACCGCGAGCGCCGCCTCCGGCTTCTTCGCGGGCGTTGTCGACGAGGTCCGGATCTGGAGCGTGGCTCGTACCCTGGCGCAGATCAACGCCACCAAAGACATCGAGATCACCACCGCCCAGCCAAACCTCATGGGCGTCTGGAACCTAAACGCCGGGACGGGGACCTCCCTGGCGGACAGCTCCGGCAATGGGATAGTCGGCGCCGCCGTGAACACCCCGGCCTGGGTGCCAGGCTTCGAGGCGCCGCTGCCGGGTAGCGTTCCGCCGACGATCGCGCTCGACGCGCCCGCCAACGGGGCTGCGGGAATCGGAACCTCGCCCTCACTGCGCGTGTCAGTGGCCGACGCCAACGGGGATTCGCTCAAGGTCAGCTTCTTCGGGCGCCCCGCAGCGAGCGGCAACTTCGCGCTGCTCGGCACGAATTCGGGCGTGACCTCCGGCACCGTGTCCTCGCTCACCTGGTCGGGGATCAACGACGCCCAGAAGTTCGAGTGGTTCGCCACCGTGACCGATAGCCATTACCTGGTCACCGGGCCGACGTGGACCTTCACCACGGCGGATGGCCCAGGAACGGTCTTCGTGGGCGCCGGTGACATCGCCGACTGCGCCCGTACCCAGGACGAGGCGACGGCGGCGGTTATTGACGGGATCGCCGGTCGGATCTGGACAAGCGGCGACAACGTCTACAACAGTGGGACGGCGACCGAGTTCGCCAGTTGCTACGACGCGTCGTGGGGCGGTGACATCAAGGCGCGCACCCGCCCGGCGCCCGGCAACCATGACTGGGGCACCGGCAACCTGAACGGCTACAACGGATACTTCGGAGCGGCCGCGACAGATGCGGGCGGCAAGAGCTACTACAGTTACGACGCCGACTCCAACTGGCACATTGTCGTCCTTGACAGTGAGTGCGCCAAGGTCGTCGGCGGCTGCGGAGCCGCGTCGGCGCAGGTTGCCTGGATGCGCGCCGATCTGGCCGCCAACAGCACGAAGAACGTGGTGGTCATCTGGCACAAGCCGCGGTACGGCTCCGGGACGAGCCTCGCCGAGCTCCAGCCTTTCCACGACGTGAGCTACGAGTTCGGCGTCGACATCATCCTCATCGGTCACGATCATTTCTACGAGCGGCTGACGCCGATCGACGCGACCGGTGCCGCCGACGCGACCCACGGCGGGCGCCAGTTCATCGTCGGCACCGGCGGAGCGGCCCTGAGCGGCTTCAGCAGCGTGCATCCGCGCAGCGTGGCCCGCAACAACACCGTCTACGGCGTCCTCCGGCTAACGCTGCACGCGAGCAGCTACGATTGGAAATTCTTCCCGATCGCTGGCCAGATTTACGCTGATGCGGGCACAAGCTCGGTGCACGGTCCTCCGCCATCGGCCAGCCAGTCGCCCGACGCGCCAACGGTCAACGCCCCGGCCGATGATGCGACCGGGATCGACCTTTCGCCGACGCTCGATGTCAACGTGTCGGACCCCAACGGCGACCCCCTGACGGTCACCTTCTTCGGCCGGCCCCTCGCCAGCGGCAACTTCACCCAGATCGGCCAGAGTCTGAACGTCCCGTCCGGCACGAACACAACGGCGGCTTGGGCCGGGCTGGGCGCCGGGCAGGAGTACGAGTGGTTCGTGACGGTCGACGACGAGACGGGCACGCCGGTCACGACCGGCCCGACATGGCAGTTCCACACCGTCGCCAGCGCCGATCCAGTTTTCGTCGGAACCGGTGACATCGCGTCGTGCGCAGCAGGGGTAACCGAGGACACCGAGACGGGCAACCTGATCCGTGGTATCGACGGCGTCATCTGGACGACCGGCGACAACGTCTACCCGAACGGGACGGCGGCGGAGTTCGCGAACTGCTACGAGACGACGCCGTGGGGCGACACATCGGTCCAGTCACGGACGCGCCCGGTCCCGGGCAACCATGATTGGGGAACCGGAAACACCGAGAACCTCAACGGCTACTTCGGCTATTACGGTAACAACGCGACCGATGCTGGCGGCAACAGCTACTACAGCTACGACATCGACGCCAACTGGCACGTCGTCAACCTGGACAGCGAGTGCCAGCTCGTGCCCGGCGGCTGCGCGGCTGGCTCGCCACAGGAAGTCTGGCTCCGCGCCGACCTCGCCGCCAATGCCGACCAGAACGTCATCGCGGTCTGGCACAAGCCGCGGTACAGCACCGGCACTACCAACTACCAGGCCATGGCGCCGCTGTGGGACGCGATCTACGACGGCGGCGTCGACATCCTGCTGGACGGCCACGACCACATCTACGAGCGTACGGCACCTATGCGAGCAGGGGCGACCCTGGCGGATCCACCCGTCGCCGACCCGACGCACGGAATTCGCCAGTTCACCGTGGGCACCGGCGGCGAGGCGCACCACGGGCTGACCACGAACGTCCTGCCGACCAGCCAGGCCAGTGACGGCGATACGTTCGGCGTCCTCAAGCTGACCCTGCACGCCACGACCTACGACTGGGTCTTCCTGCCGATCGTGGGCAGCACCTTCACCGATTTCGGCAGCGGTTCGGTGCACGACGCGCCCGACACCACGCCGCCGCCGCCGCCGACCATCGACACCGCCCCCGAAAGCCCCACCGCCTCCACGTCGGCCAGCTTCACTTTCTCCGCCACCGAGGGCGGAGTCACCTTCGAATG
>DASQFY010000162.1:0-11190 GCA_035632895.1 Candidatus Dormiibacterota bacterium | reverse complement strand
TTGACCGGGGTGTCCGGGATCAGGACCGTCTGGTTGAGCCGATGCAGGCCAAGCGCCCGGATCGTGCCTCGTGCACCGGCCTTGTGGCCGATCGTGGACTTGACCCAGGTCACCCGCAGCATCGGGCCGGCATCCGTGCGGCGCTCAGCGGCCACGGCCGCCTCCCATCGGGAAGGCGGGCGGAGGACGATCGATCACCTCGTGCGGGCGTCGCGCGAGCTCTGCGCCACGCTTGCCGAGCAGCTCTTCCGCGGACTTGCCCCGTCGAGCGGCGATCGCGTCCGCCGAGCGCAGCGAGGCCAGCGCCTCGATCGTGGCACGGACCACGTTCACCGGGTTCGTGCTCCCCATCGACTTGCTGAGGAGGTCGCGGATGCCGGCCGCCTCGACGACCGCGCGCACCGAACCGCCGGCGATCACGCCGGTGCCGGCCGAGGCCGGCTTCAGCAGCACGGTGCTGGCGCCGAAGTCCTGGTACACCTCGTGCGGGATCGTGGTGCCGACCAGCGGCACGCGGATCAGGCGCTTCTTCGCGTCCTCTACCCCCTTGCGGATCGACTCCGGTACCTCGTTCGACTTGCCGAGGCCAGCGCCGACCACGCCGTTATGATCGCCGACGACCACCACCGCGCTGAAGCTGAAGCGGCGGCCTCCCTTGACGACCTTGGCGACGCGGTTTATCTGGACGACCTTTTCCTCCAGGTTGAGCTTTGTCGGGTCGATTCTTGCCATGGGGTCCTCCGCTTACAGGTCGAGGCCGCCCTCGCGGGCGCCCTCGGCGAGCGAGCGAACCCGCCCGTGATACCGATATCCGCCGCGGTCGAGGACCACGGTGCTCACCCCGGCCGCCTTCGCACGCTCGGCCAGCGCCTTGCCGACCGCGTGCGCGGCGTCGAGCTTGCCCGGGCCGCCAGCCAGAGATGCCTCTCGGCTCGAGGCAGCGGCCAAGGTGCGCCCGGTCGCATCGTCGATGACCTGGGCGTAGATGTATTTCGCGCTGCGGAAGACTGACAGGCGCGGCCGGTCCCCGCTCCCCGACAGGCGGAGGCGGATGCGGGTGTGCCGCTTGTGCCGCATGGCGTCGCGGCTCTCCTTCTTGATCATCGTTACGCGGCCCCTCCGACCTTGCCGGCCTTGCCGGCCTTGCGCAGGACCTGCTCGCCCGCGTAGCGGATCCCCTTGCCCTTGTACGGCTCCGGCTTGCGCCGGGAGCGGATGTAGGCAGCGATCTGCCCGACCAGTTCCTTGTCCGCGCCGAAGACGGCCAGCCTGGTTGGCGTCTCGAGGCGGAACTCGATGCCGGTCGGCGGGTCGACCTCGACCGGGTGCGAGTAGCCGAGTGCCAGGACCAGCTTGGTCCCCTGCAGCTGCGCGCGGTAGCCGACGCCGCTGATCTCCAGGGCCTTGGTGAAGCCGGTGGTCACGCCGGTGACCATGTTGTTGACCAGGCTCCGAGTCAGGCCATGCAGGGCCCGATGGCGCGGCTCGTCCGACGGCCGCACGACGCGCAGCTCTCCGTCATCGCGCTCGATCTGCATCTCCGGATGGATCTCGCGCTCCAGGGTTCCGAGCGGGCCCTTGACCCGCAGCAGGCGGCCCTCCTGGGTGACCTCCACCCCGGAAGGGAGCGCGATCGGCATTCGACCGATGCGTGACATCAGCTCGCTCCCCTACCAGACATAGCAGAGGACCTCGCCGCCGAGGTTCAGCTTCCGGGCCTGCGACCCGGTCATGATCCCGCGCGAGGTGGAGAGGATGGCCATTCCGAGCCCGCCCAGGACGCGCGGGATCTCGGTCTTGCGGGCGTAGACGCGCAGACCCGGCTTCGAGATGCGCTTGAGGCCGCTGACCACGGGCGTGCGGCCCTCGACGTACTTGAGCTGGACGGAGAGCATCTCCTGCACTCCGTCCTGGCTGGTCGAGAACCCTTCGATGAAGCCCTCCTCGGTCAGGATCCGCGCGATCTCGCGCTTCACCCGGGACGACGGGAGCATCAGCTCGCCGTGCCGCGCGGCGCTCGCGTTGCGGATCCGCGTCAGCATGTCGGCGATCGGGTCGGTTACGTTCATGGTTGTTTCGCTGTCTCCTCGACGGTGGTTCGCGCCACGCGCGGCGTGGTTGGCGCCTGCCGCTGACGGGGCCGCCGCTGTGGCGGCCGAACTTGACTCGCTACCAGCTCGACTTCGTAACCCCCGGCAGAAGGCCCTCAAGGGCCCGCTCCCGGAAGCAGATCCGGCACATCGCGAAGCGACGCATGTAGCCACGCGGCCGCCCGCAGATCGAGCAGCGGTTGTGCTGCTGAACCGGGAAGCGCGGGGCACGTCGTGCCTTCGCGATCTTGGACTTCTTTGCCACTTGGACTCCTGAAGCTAGCTTGCCTGGAACGGCATCCCGAGGAGCTCGAGGAGCTTGCGCCCCTCCTCATCGGTCTTGGCCGTCGTGACGATGCTGATCTCCAGCCCTCGGAGCCGGTCGATCTTGTCGTAGTCGATCTCGGGATACACGAGCTGCTCGCGCAGCCCGAGGCTGAAGTTGCCGCGCCCATCGAACGACCGCGTGGCGATCCCCCGGAAGTCACGAATGCGCGGCAGCGCCAGGCGCAGCGTGCGTTCCAGGAAGTCATACATGTGCTGACCGCGCAGCGTCACCTTGGCGCCGATCGGCATCCCGGCGCGCAGCCGGAACTGGGCGATCGAGCGCTTGGCCCGGGTCACGATCGGCTTCTGTCCGGTGATCTGGGCCAGATCCTTGACGGCAGCATCGAGCGCCTTCGCGTTCTGGATCGCCTCGCCCAGCCCGATGTTGACGACCACCTTCTCGAGGCGAGGGATCTGCATCGGGTTCGCATACCCGAACTCGCGCTGGAGCGCCGGCGTCGCCTCGTCGCGATACCGCAGGCGCAGTCCGATGTAGGTCGGCGCCGCGTAGCGACCTGCGTTCCCGCTTGCATTCGCGGCGGGGCGCTTGGTCGCGTCGGGTCGTTTGGGCGACGCCTTGCGCTTCGTCGTCGTCTCGGCGCTCATGTGGACACCGCCTCGATCTGCTCGCCGCAGTGCTTGCAGACGCGCACTCGGCGGCCGTTCTCGAGCGTCTGATACGCGGCGCGCGTCGGCTTGTCGCAGCGCGGGCAGACGACCTGCACGTTACTGATGTGGAGCGGCACCGGAATGTCCAGGATGCCCGCCTGCTGCGTCCGGGTCCGCGGCCGCTGGTGGCGCTTGGCCATGTTGATGCCCGGGATCACCACGCCGAGGCCGCGCTTCGTGCGCTCGACGCGCTCGACCGTCCCTCGCTTGCCGCGGTCCTTGCCGGCCAGAACCAGCACCACGTCGCCCTTGCGCACGCTCATCTACAGAACCTCCGGAGCGAGCGACACGATCTTCATGTAGTTGCGCTCGCGCAGTTCGCGGGCGACCGGACCGAAGATCCGGGTGCCGCGCGGGTTTCCCTGTGGGGTGATCAGCACCGCCGCGTTCTCGTCGAAGCGGATGTGGCTGCCGTCCGGCCGCCCATACTCCTTGCTGGTGCGGACCACCACGGCGCGCACCACGTCGCCCTTCTTGACGCCCGAGTTGGGCAGCGCCTGCTTGACGCTGGCCACGATGACGTCGCCCACCTCGGCCGAGTCGGATCGCGACCGGCCGATGATGGTGATGCACATCAGCGTCCGCGCGCCGGTGTTGTCGGCCACGCGCAGCCTGGTGTACTGACGGATCATGACTAGTCCACCAGCTCCTCGTAGGAGCCGCGGGCGACCACCTCGACCACGCGCCAACGCTTCTCGCGCGAGAGGGGCCGGCTCTCCTCGATGCGCACCGTGTCACCGACGCGCGCCTCGTTCTCCTGGTCGTGCGCCTTGAACTTGCTCGAGAGCCGGACAACCCGCTTGTAGATCGGGTGCCGGCGGAGCCGTTCGACGCTGACGACGACCGTCTTGTCCATCTTGTCGGACACCACGCGCCCGACCTTCATACGTCGCTTGCCCTGCATCAGCTGGCCTTCTCGGCGTCAGCGGCCGCGGCTTCCATCGCGTGCTGGCGCTCCGTCATGACGGTGAGGATGCGGGCGATCCGCTTGCGGGTCGCCGGTAGCCGGCTGTAGTTCTTCTCCTGCCGCGTGGCGAGGTCGAAGCGGACCTTCCAGAGCTCCTGCTTGGCGTCAACCAGCGCGCTGGCCAGATCCTGGTCGGAGAGGCGGCGGATCTCACTGATGTCCATGTTCGACGCCCTCCTTGATCACGAACTTCGTGGAGATCGGCAGCTTGTGGCTTGCCAACCGCATCGCCTCGCGCGCGATGCTCTCCGGCACGCCGGACATCTCGAACATCACCCGACCCGGCTTGACCACGGCGACCCAGTGGTCCGGGGCACCCTTGCCGGAGCCCATCCGCACCTCGGCAGGCTTCTTGGTGACCGGCTTGTCCGGAAAGACACGGATCCAGATCCGCCCGCCGCGCTTGATGTAGTGCGTCATGGCGCGGCGTGCCGCCTCGATCTGGCGGCTCGTCAGCCAGCAGACCTCCTCGGCCATCAGGCCGAAGTCACCGAAGCTGACGGTGGTGCCGCCCTTCGCCATTCCGGCGCGGCGGCCGCGTTGCACCTTGCGGTGCTTGACGCGCTTTGGCATCAGCATCGGATCAGGCCTCCTCGCCCGAGCTCGACGGCTCGCCGGCGGGCGGGCCGGCTGTGGCCGTCGCCGCCTTTGCGGGGGCCTTGGCGGGAGTGGGCTTGGCGGGAGTGGGCTTGGCGGGAGTGGGCTTGGAGGGAGTGGACTTGGCAGCCGAGGGCTTGGCAGCCGAGGGCTTGGCAGGCGTGGCCCTGGCAGGGGTGGCCGCGACCTCCACAGGCGCGTCCTCAGCAGCGGTTGACCCCGCGCCCGATCGCGCTCGGCCACGTGGCGTGCGGGCGCGCTGCTCGCGCGGTTCCGTGCGCGCCGATCCGGGCCGCTCCGCGAGCTGCTCGCCGCGGTAGACCCAGACCTTGACGCCGATCCGACCGTACGTCGTGCGAGCGTGCACGACGCCGTAGCTGATGTCGGCGCGGAGGGTCCCCAGCGGGATCCGCCCCTCGCGATCCCACTCCGTGCGGCTCATTTCAGAGCCGCCGAGACGGCCGGAGACCTGGATCTTCACGCCCTTGGCCCCCGCCTTGATGGTGCGCTGGATCGTCTGCTTGATCGCCTTGCGGAAGGCGATCCTGCGCTCCAGCTGGCCGGCCACGTTCTGCGCCACGAGCACGCCGTCCAGCTCGGGCTGGAGGATCTCCTTGATCTCGAGCTTGACCTTCTTGTCGGTCAGCTTGCCGATCGAGGTGCGCAGCAGCTCGACGTTGGCGCCGCCCTTGCCGATCACGATCCCCGGCTTGGCCGAGTGCACCGTCACGGTCACGTGGTTGATGCCGCGCTCGATCTCGACCTGGCTGACGCTGGCGTTTGCCAGCTGCTTGGCGACCAGCTGTCGGATCTTCATGTCCTCCTGCAGCAGGGTCGCGTAGTCGCGGTCGGCGTACCACTTCGCCAGCCAGGGCTTGATGATCCCGATCCGGAATCCGTAGGGGTGAACCTTGTGGCCCATCAGGCCTCCTCTCGGTCAGCCACGGCGATGGTGATGTGGCTCGTTCGCTTCAGAATTCCGAAGGTCCGTCCCTGGGCGCGGGGTCGCCAGCGCTTCAGGGTGGGGCCTTCGTCGGCGACGGCGCTCACCACGGTGAGCTCGTCCGCCGACAGGTTGAAGTTGTTCTCCGCGTTGGCGGTGGCGCTCTTCAGCACCTTGGCCACGTCGCGCGCCGCCGCATTGGGCAGGAAGCGCAGGATGGCGGCGGCCTCCTCGACCGGCTTGCCGCTGATCAGGTCGGTCACCAGGCGCACCTTGCGCGGGCTGATGCGGATGTACTTTGCGGTGGCGCTGACGCGCATCGGCTCACCCCTACTTCAGCGCCGACGAGCGCTCGGTGGCCTTGCCGTGGCCACGGTAATGTCGCGTCACGGCGAACTCGCCGAGCCGATGGCCGACCATGTTCTCGGTGATGAAGACTGGCACGTGGCGACGGCCGTCGTGCACCGCGATGGTGTGGCCGATCATGGCCGGGAAGACCACGCTGGCCCGCGACCAGGTCTTCAGCACCGTGCGCTCGTTGCGCTTGTTCATCTCGTCGATGCGGCCGAGGAGGCGCGCGTCAACGAATGGTCCCTTCTTGACGGAACGACTCATCGAGCCCTCCTACCCGCGTCCATACCGACGGCGGACGATCATCTTGCCGGTCGTCTTGTTCTTCCGGGTGCGGAAGCCCATGGCGGGCTTGCCCCACGGCGTCTTCGGCGGCATGCCGGTCGGCGACTTGCCCTCGCCGCCGCCATGTGGGTGGTCGTTCGGGTTCATCACCACGCCGCGCACCGACGGCCGCCGGCCAAGGTGCCGGTTGCGCCCGGCCTTGCCGATGTTCTGGTTCTCATGGTCCAGGTTGCTCACCTGCCCCACGGTGGCCATGCACTCGGCACGGACGCGGCGCACCTCGCCCGAAGGCAGGCGGATGGTGGCCATCTCGCCCTCCTTCGCGAGCAGTTGAGCGGCGCTGCCGGCGGAGCGCACGATCTGGCCTCCGCGGCCGGCCACCAGCTCGACGTTGTGGATCTGGGTCCCGAGTGGGATCCGCGACAGTGGCAGGGCGTTGCCGACACGCGCCTCGATGTCGGTGCCGGAGGCGACGGTGTCGCCCACCCCCAGGCCGTGCGGCAACAGCATGTAGCGCTTGTCGCCGTCGGCGTAATGGAGCAGCGCGATCCGGGCCGAGCGGTTCGGGTCGTACTCGACCGTCGCGATCCGCGCCGGCACGCCGTACTTGTCGCGCTTCCAGTCAATGACCCGGTACAGCCGCTTGTGGCCGGCGCCCTGGTGGCGGACGGTCAGCTTGCCCTGGCTGTTGCGGCCGGCCTTCGACACGAGCCGCTCGGTGAGCGGCTTGTGCGGCTGGTCGTGCGTGACCTCCTCGAACGTCGAGCGCGTCATCTGCCGCAGCCCCGGGCTGGTCGGTCGGTAGTTGCGAAGTGGCATGGTCTCTACACCGCCTCGAAGAGTTCGATCTTCTGGCCGGCGGCGATCGTCACGACCGCCTTGCGCCAGCCCGGCACGGTGCCCATCTGTCGGCGGCCGCGCCGCTTCTGCTTGGGCTGCACAGCCATGACGCGCACGCCGAGCACGGTCACCTTGAACTCGGCCTCGACGGCCGCCTTGATCTGGAACTTGTTCGCGTCGCGCGCCACCGCGAACGTGTAGTTGTTGCGCTCCGTCTCGGCCACGCTCTTCTCGCTGATCACTGGTCGGAGGAGGATGTCATGGAGGCTCACCGCGGTCATGCGTACACCTCCTGCGCGCGGGTCAAGGCGTCGTGCGTGAAGACGATCGTATCGGCCTCCAGCAGGTCGACCACGTTCAGGCTGTCGGCCAGGATCACGCGCACCTCCCGCAGGTTTCGGCATGAGCGCTCCACGACCTGGTCGCGGGCGGCAAGCACGACGAGCACCTTGCCCTCCGCCTTCCAGGCGGCCAGCCGCTCCGCAAAGGCGCGTGTCTGGATCGCGTCCAGGCCGAAGCCCTCGACCACGCGAAGCGCTCCATCGGCGGCCTTGGCGCTCAACACGCCCTGCAGCGCCGCACGGCGCATCTTGGCGTTGAGCCGCTGCTCGTAGCCGCGGGGATGCGGCCCGAAGACGACCCCGCCACCCTTCCACTGCGGCGAGGTGCGGCTGCCCTGGCGAGCGCGACCCGTTCCCTTCTGGCGCCACGGCTTGCGGCCACCGCCCGCCACCTGGCCGCGCGTGAGAGTGTCAGCGGTACCGATTCGCCTCCCGGCCAGCTGCCTGAGCACCGCCTGGTGGATCAGCGTCTCGTTGACCGGAGCGCCGAACAGCGACTCGGCGAGGTCCACTTCGCCGGCCTCCTTGCCCTTCGCGTTGAGGATCGTGGTGCGGGCCATCGTCACTTCGCCTTCTGCACGATCAGGAGACCGTTGCGTGCACCCGGGACCGCGCCCTTGACCAGGATCAGGTTGCGCTCGGCATCGACCTTGATGACGGTGAGCTTCTTGACGGTCACCCGCTCGTCGCCCATGTGGCCGCTCATCGGCGTCCCCTTGAAAACACGACCCGGGGTGGTGCCCGCGCCGATCGAGCCCGGCTGTCGGTAGTTATTCGATCCGTGCGACTTCGGCCCGCGCTTGAAGTGGTGGCGCGCGATCGTGCCCGCGAAGCCACGACCCTTGCTGACCCCGATCACGTCGACCAGGTCACCCGGCTCGAAGAGGCTGACGTCGAGCGTCTGGCCGACCTCGAAGCCGTCCACCGCATCCACGCGCACTTCGCGCACGGACGCTGGCTTCTGGAGCGTCTTGTCGAGGTGCGCGAACTGACCGGCGACCGGCTTGGTCAGGCGCCGCGCGATACCCGCGCCGAGCTGCAGGGCGGCATAGCCGTCCTGCTCCGGCGTGCGGAGCCGCGTGATGCTGTTGGGGGTCGCCAGGATGACGCTGACCGGGACGACGCTGCCGTCGTCCGCAAAGATCCGCGTCATTCCGAGCTTCCGCCCGATCAAACCTGCCGGCACGTTGAAAGGCTTCCTCTCCTCAGGTGATAACTGGTTGGGGCCGTCCCGAGCGGGTCGGCCCCGGCTCACATCTTGATCTCGATATCGACGCCGGCGGCCAGGCTCAGCCGCATCAGCGCATCCACGGTCTTGGTCGACGGATCGATGATGTCGATCAGGCGCTTGTGGGTCCTGATCTCGAACTGCTCCCGCCCATCCTTGTGCACGAACGGCCCACGGATGACGGTGTACTTCTCGATCCGCGTCGGCAACGGAACCGGTCCCGCGATGGCGGCCCCGGTCCGCTGCGCCGTCTCCACGATCTGCTCGGCCGACTGGTCGAGCAGCTTGTGGTCGTACGCCTTGAGCCGGATGCGGATGCGCTGCTTGGCCATGGCGTTAGCCGAGCACCTCGGTGATCACGCCGGCCCCGACCGTGTGGCCGCCCTCGCGGATCGCGAAGCGCTGGCTCTGCTCGATGGCGATCGGTGTGATCAGCTCGACGTCGATGTTCACGTTGTCCCCGGGCATGATCATCTCGACGCCCGCTGGAAGCACGATCGCCCCGGTGACATCGGTCGTGCGCAGGTAGAACTGCGGCCGATAGCCGGCGTAGAACGGCGTGTGACGGCCGCCCTCCTCCTTGCCAAGCACGTACACCTCGGCCTTGAACTTCGTCCCCGGCTTGACGCTGCCCGGCTTGGCCAGCACCTGGCCGCGCTCGATCTCCTCGCGCTCGATGCCGCGCAGCAGCAGGCCGACGTTGTCGCCCGCCTGGCCCTCGTCCAGCGTCTTCTTGAACATCTCGACGCCGGTCACCACCAGCTGGCGGCTCTTGGCGTGGATGCCGACCTGCTCGACCGTCTCGCCGGTCTTGACCTGGCCGCGCTCGATCCGTCCGGTGGCGACGGTGCCACGACCCTTGATCCCGAAGACATCTTCGATCGGCATCAGGAACGGCTTGTCGACCTCGCGCACCGGGGTCGGGATGTAGTTGTCGACCGCGTCCATCAGCTCCTTGATGGATGCGTACTCGGGCGCGTCCATGTCGGTGCTCGTCGATTCCAACGCCTTGAGCGCCGAACCGCGGATGACCGGGACGTCATCGCCCGGGAAGTTGTACTTGGTGAGGAGCTCGCGGACCTCCATCTCGACCAGGTCGATCAGCATCTCGTCGTCGACCATGTCCACCTTGTTCAGGTAGACGACGAGCGACGGCACCTCGACCTGGCGGGCGAGCAGGATGTGCTCACGGGTCTGCGGCATCGGGCCGTCGGCCGCGGACACGACCAGGATGGCGCCGTCCATCTGGGCGGCGCCGGTGATCATGTTTTTGATGTAGTCGGCGTGGCCGGGGCAGTCGACGTGCGCGTAGTGGCGCGCCGCCGTCTGGTACTCGACGTGGCTGATCGCAATGGTGATGCCGCGCTGACGCTCCTCCGGAGCGTTGTCAATTGAGTCGAACGCGCGGAAGTCGGCACCGCCCTGCAGGGCCAGGTACTTCGTGATGGCCGCCGTGAGGGTCGTCTTGCCGTGGTCCACGTGACCGATGGTGCCGACGTTCACGTGCGGCTTGCTGCGGTCGAACTTCTGCTTTGCCATGGTCTGTCCTTCGTCGCTCCTTGTGGTGCGTCCTAACTCTTGGACTTTGCGATCAGCTCGTTGGCGAGGTTGGCGGGAACTTCCGCGTAGCGGGCGAACTCCATCGAATAGGTGGCGCGTCCCTGGGTCATGCTGCGCAGCTCGGTCGCGTAGCCGAACATCTCGGCCAGCGGCACGAGCGCATGCACCACGCGAGACGTGGCGTGCTCGTCGATCCCGTCGATGTGGCCGCGCTTGCTGTTGAGATTGCCGATGACGTCGCCCATGAAGTCTTCGGGCGTCGTGACGTCGACCTTCATGACCGGCTCCAGGATGGCCGGGTCCGCCTTGAGGACGCCCGACTTGGCGGCCATGGAGCCGGCAATCTTGAACGCCATCTCCGACGAGTCGACCTCGTGGAACGAGCCGTCGATCAGGGTCGCTTTGACGTCGATCACCGGAAAGCCGGCGATCACGCCGCCGGCGAGGGCGTCGCGGATGCCCTCCCCGATCGCCTTCCAGAACTCGCGCGGGACGGCGCCGCCCACGATCTTCGATTCGAATTCGTACCCGGCCCCACGCCCCAGCGGCTCCAGGGTGATGACGGCGTGGCCGTACTGGCCCTTGCCGCCCGTTTGTCGGACGAATCGGCCCTCTGACTTCACCGCCTTGCGGATCGCTTCGCGGTAGCTCACCTGGGGGCGGCCGACGTTGGCCTGCACCTTGAACTCGCGCAACATGCGGTCGACGATCACCTCCAGGTGCAGCTCGCCCATACCGGCGATCCTCGTCTGGCTCGACTCCTCGTCGGTGCTGACCCGGAAGGTGGGGTCCTCCTCGGCGAGGCGCTGGAGGGCGATCGACATCTTGTCCTGGTCGGCCTTCGTCTTCGGCTCGACCGCCAGCTCGATCACGGGCTCCGGGAAGCTGATGTTCTCGAGCACGATCGGCTTCGCCTCGTCGCACAGCGGGTCGCCGGTGAAGGTGTTCTTCAGCCCGACCGCGGCGGCGATGTCGCCGGCGCTGACCGACTC
>DASQFY010000161.1:0-17254 GCA_035632895.1 Candidatus Dormiibacterota bacterium | reverse complement strand
CCTCTGGCGGTCGTCATCCTGGGCGGCCTGGTCACATCGACGCTGCTCAACCTGTTTGTGGTACCCAGCCTCTACCTGCGCTTCGGCAAGAGCCAGCGGCGCCTTACCGACCCCGGCGCTGGCGTGGCACCGGGGGCTGGGTGACGGAGTCGGAAGACGTGCGACGAGCGCCACGCGCCAAAGTGCTTCGAGGAAGGGGGCCCCAGTGATAGTCCGTCGAAGGACATACGCGGCGGTCGCGACGACGCTGATGCTGGTTTTGGCTACGGCGTGTGGCGGCCTAAGCTCCCCCGCGCAGCCGACCGAGGAGGGAGGCGTCTTGGGCGGCGAGCCGCTCATCGAAAGTTTCGACCCTGGCAACTTCGACCAGACCTCGACCACGATCGACAACCCGTGGTTCCCGTTCGCACCCGGAACGCAGTGGGTCTATGAGGGGACGACCACGTCGGAGGGCGAGAGCATTCCGCATCGCCTCGAGTTCACCGTCACCGATCTGACGAAGGAGATTGCCGGCATCCGCACACTGGTTGGCTGGATCGTCGATTACAGCGATGGCGAGCTGGTGGAGAAGGAGGTGGCCTTCTACGCCCAGGACGACAGCGGGACGGTCTGGTACCTGGGTGAGCACCCCGAGGAGTACGAGGCGGGCGAGTTCGTGAAGGCTCCCACCTGGATTCATGGCATCGATGGCGCCACGGCTGGCATCAAGATGCCGGCCGACCCACAGCTCGACGGGCCCGACTTCTCGCAGGGCCATGCGCCGTCCGTGGAGTTCACGGACCGCGGCCAGGTCTCCCAGATGGGCATCGAGACCTGTGTCCCGGTACAGTGCTACCAGGACGTGCTCGTGATCGACGAGTCCAACCCTGAGGAGCCGGCCGTCTTCCAGCTCAAGTTCTACGCGCGAGGAGTGGGCAACGTCCGGGTCGGTTGGAGAGGTGAGACCCAGGACTACGAGGAACTCGAGCTTGTGACCTTCGCGCAGCTTGACGCCGAAGCGCTGGCGGATGTCCGGCAGCTGGCGCTGGACCTCGAGGCACACGCATACGAGATCAGCCCGGAGGTATACGGCAACACGGAGCCGATGGCGCCGATCCAATAGACGCCGTGCGCTACGATCCAGACGTTGCCCCTCGGCCGGAGTGGCGGAACGGCAGACGCGGCCGGCTTAAACCCGGCGGCTCCGCAAGGAGCGTGGGGGTTCGAATCCCTCCTCCGGCACCACTTGGAAGGCGAACCCGGCGGAAAGGGGCGGGCTATCGGCGTCCGAAGAGGAGCCCGCCGCGGCGCTCGCGACGTCCGCGGCCGCCAGGCGCGTTGGCCGTCGGTTCGGGCTCCACGCCGGCGATCGCATGCGCCACCTTCTGGAGTGCCAGGGCCACCGCCGAGCTGGGCCGGCTGATGACCACCGGCACGCCCTCGTTCACGGCGCGGATCATCTCGACCTCCGTGTAGGGGATCTCGGCCACCGGCTTGGAGCGGAGCAGGTTCTCGATGTCCCGCGTCCTGAGCAGCTCCTTGGGGAAGATGTGGTTCACCACGAAATGGGTGCGCGCTCGCAGCGTGGCAGTTTCCGCCAGGAAGCCGAGCAGCAGGCTCGTGGCGCGCAGCGCCGCGATCTCCGGGAAGATCACGAAGATATGGGTATCGGCCTGCTCCAGCATCCAGAGCGTGCGCGGATCGAGGCGTGAGCCGCAGTCGACGATGACGTGGTCGAAGCGCGGCCGGAGCAGCGACAGCGCCCGATCCAACTGGTCCAGCGAGACGCGGAAGTCGGCGTCGGGGTGGGTCGGCGCTGCCAGCACATGCACACCGGACGAGTGCAGGGTCAGGTAGCTGTATGCCAGCTCGGGGTCGGCGAGCGCCTGCTCGTCGCCGGCCAGGCCCGCCAGGTCGAAGCGCGGGGTCAGGTTCATGTGGGTGGCCACCTGCCCGAACTGCAGATCGAGGTCGACCAGCAGGACGCGCACCCCCGGCGATCCGGGCGCTCGACCTCCACCGGTGAGCAGGATCGCGGCGTTGACCGCCAACGTGGTGGTGCCCACGCCTCCCTTTGGCGAGAAGAAGGTGACGATCTCGCCGGCCGGCGGGTGGGCACGCGACGTCTCCGGGCTGACGCGGCCGGCACGAATGAGCAGTGCCTCGACCCGTGCCTCAAGCTCACGTCGCGCGAAGCCGGCGGTGATGACGTCGTCCGCCCCCGCTTCGAGGAACGCGATCCGCGCCTCGACGTCGCCGGCTGGGGCGATGACGAGGACCGGGGTCGGGATCGGCGCTGCTGTCCGGATCCGGCCGATCGCCCCCGAGACCGCGAGGCCCTCGGCCACGACCAGGTCGAAGGCCGCGTCGCGCAGGGCGGCCACCGCATCAGCCGGTGTGGCCACGCTGGCGGTCACATAGCCGGCGTTCTCGAACTGCGCCTCGAGCTGGTTGCGCAGCTCGTCGCTGGGAGCGCAGATCAGGATTGGATTGGGAGGCATTGGGTCCTTCCCCCGAGGGCGGCGGCAGAATCTGGGCGTGAGTATAGTGCCGCCCCTCCGCCCGTTGGCAGGCGTCCGATTCGCGGGCTATACTGGCCGCGCGCCTCCCAAGCGGTGGAGGCTCAATTCATGTCTACGGGCTCCTTTCTGCCGCACCCATTGCCGGCGCACGCCGACCGGTGCCGCAAGCCCATAGAGAGGAGGAGATCGGCCTATGCGCCGCTACGAGCTCATGCTGCTGTTCCGCCCCGACCTGGAGGACGACAAGCTCCAGTCCGCGGTGGAGAAGGTCACCCGCGCCATCGTCAACGCCGGCGGTGCGCTCACCAAGGTCTCGCCATGGGGCAAGCGCCGCATGGCCTACGAGATCCAGCATTTCCGCGAGGCGAGCTACTTCCTTCTGCATTTCGACATCCCGCCGTCGGCGATCCGCGAGATCGAGCGCGGGCTGCTGATCAGCGAGGAGATTCTGCGCCACCTCGTGACCGTGCTCGAGGATCGCGGTGAGGGGCAGGGTGACGAAGATGTCGACGGCGGCGAAGCAGTGCCGATGGCGACGGACCGAGTCGAGCGATACGGGGAAGTGGCCGCCGGCGTCGAACCGGTCGCGATCCCAACCGAAGCGGATGCGCCCGGAGTTGCGGCTGAGACCGATGCGACTGAGATCGCAACAGAGGCCGAACCGGCTGAGGTCGCAACCGAGGCCGAACCGGCAGGGATTGAAGCCGAGGTTGCGGCGGACGACGTGGCCGAAGCAACCATTCCAGCGGCGACGACCGGGCGTTCACGGCGTGTGGCGAAGGACGAGGAGAGCTGAGCAATGACACTCAACAAGATGATGATCATTGGCAACCTGGGTGCCGACCCGGAGCTGCGCTACACCCCGAGCGGCAAGGCCGTGACGAACCTGCGTGTCGCGGTCAATGACCGTTACCGCGGCCAGGACGGCGAGTGGCAGGAAGAGACCCACTGGTTCCGTGTCGAAGTCTGGGAGCAGGCCGCCGAACGTGCTGCCGAGCAGCTGCGCAAGGGCCACAAGGTCTACGCCGAGGGCCAGCTGCGGCCGCGCGAGTTCGAGGGCAGCGACGGCCAGAAGCGGACCTCGCTCGAGATCCGGTTCGCTCGCGTGCTCTCGCTTGAGCGGCGCGACCCATCCGAAAGCGGCTATGGCGGCCCGCCGGCCGAGGGCGGCTCCGCCGAGGCCCCGGCGGCGCGACCGCGTGGCGCGGCGCCACGACCGGCTCCCAGCGAGGAGACGATCGACGTGGACGACATCCCGTTTTGAGGAGCTGATCACCCATGGCGAGCCCACGTTCCCGCCGCGAGGCGGCTGACTACTACCGCGACCGACGCCGGCGCAAGGTCTGCAACTTCTGCGTCGACAAGGCCGAGTCGATTGACTACAAGGAGGTCAACCGCCTCCGCCGCTACCTGTCCGAGCGCGCCAAGATCGAGCCGCGGCGCAAGACGGGCACCTGCGCCCGGCACCAGCGCATGCTGACCGTGGCGCTCAAGCGCGCGCGTCACGTGGCGCTGCTGCCGTACGCGCCGCAGCACCTGCGGCCCTAGCGGAGCCGTGACGCCGTCACCCCGCATTGACGGCCGCTTTCGATGGAGACCGACCTGCTCCTCTTCGCCGGTGGGGCGGGGCTGCCGCTCCTGGCCGTGACGCCGGCGCTGCAGCTCGGGACGGCCGCCGTGGGCTTCGCACGCCTCGGGGAGCTCCGCTACAGCATGGTCGCTACCATCGTGCTCGCGCTGTTGTTGGCAGGCCTGGCCGCCGCGGTGCTGGCCTCGCCTGGCATCGGAGGCTGATTCGGAATGGATATCGTCCTCCTCCTCGGCTCGCTCGCGATTATCCTCGTGGCCGCCGAGCTTTTCACGAACGGCATTGAGTGGTTCGGCCACAAGCTGAACCTGGCCGAGGGAGCGGTCGGAAGCGTCCTCGCGGCGGTCGCCACGGCCATGCCCGAGACGCTGATCCCGGTGATCGCGATCCTGGGTCCGGTCCTGCTGGGCGGGGTCGCCACGGAGGGTTCGCAGGCGGTCGGCGTGGGAGCCATCCTGGGCGCGCCGTTCATGCTCTCGACGCTGGCGATGTTCGTGACCGGCGTCGCGATCGTCCTCTTCGCGCGGCGCGGCCGTCGAACGACCGCGATGAGGATCAACGTCAGCGTGCTCGGACGCGACGTTGCCTTCTTCCTGGCAGGCTACGGGGTCGCCATCGGCACCGCCTTCCTGCCGCCCGAATGGAGCTGGCTGAAATGGGTTGCCGCGGCGTTCCTCTTCGTGCTGTACGCGGTCTACGTGCGCCTGCATTTCACGGACACTGCCGAGGAGGAGAGCGGCCACGAGGACCTGAACCGGCTGCACCTGATGCGGGTGCCGGCGCTGAGCGGGCCCCGCATGCTGGAGATCGACGTCCTCCCGGGACCGCATTCGGTGACCGGTGGCGAGCCGCGGATGGCGATCGTGGTGGCGCAGGTCGTGCTTGCCCTGGGGCTGATCATCGTTGGTGCGCAGGTGTTCGTTGGCGCCGTGGAGCACCTCTCGACCGTCATCGGCCTGGATACGACAATCCTGGCCCTGATCATCGCGCCGATCGCCACCGAGCTGCCGGAGAAGTTCAACAGCGTGCTCTGGGTCCGCACCGGCAAGGACACCCTGGCGATGGGCAACATCACGGGGGCGATGGTCTTCCAGAGCTGCCTCCCGACCGTGCTGGGCCTGCTCTTCACCTCCTGGACCTTCAGCGGGGAGAGCGCGATCTATTTCGCATCAGCCGGCGTCGCCTTCGTGGCGACGATCCTCATCTTCGGCACGATGCTCCGCCGCGGTGCACTCTCGGCCTGGACCCTGCTCCTGGGCGGGCCGCTGTACGCCCTGTACGTGTACCTGGCGCTGTTCACCCCGCTCGGCTCGGGAGCGGCCGCGCTCCCGTGAGGCCACGGATTCCGCAACCATCGGTCCAGGAGGGCCGTCTCAGGGCCGTGCGCGGGTATACTTGGCCCACCGCCCGATCGGCGGGCGCCCGCTTCGAGAGCACCGTTGCAGGATGAGGAGACGAATCCGTTGCTGAAGCCGGGAACCACCACCCCAAACGCAACCGATGGGGCCGCGTCGACCGCAGCCGCGACTACGGCGGCTGCGAAAGGGGACCGAACAGCCGACCTGTGGGCCTTCTTCCGCGGGGAGCTGGTCCCACTGCGCGACGCACGCGTGAGCGTCATGACCCACGCCTTCAACTACGGCACCGCCGTTTTCGAGGGGATCCGCGCCTACTGGAACGCGGACCAGGGCCAGCTCTGGGGCCTCGACCTGGTGCCGCACTACGAGCGGCTCAAGGCATCCGCCCGATTCCTGATGATGGACGTGCCGTACACCGCCGAGCAGCTTGCCGCCAAGACGGTGGAGGTGCTGCGCCGCGACGGCCTTCGCGAGGACGTCTACGTGCGTCCACTGATCTACAAGTCGAGCGAGACCATCGGCGTCCGGCTGCACAACCTGGACGCCGACGTCGTGATCTTCGGGGTCCCGTTTGGGCAGTACATCGACACCGAGGGCGGGATCCGCGCCCAGGTCTCGACCTGGCGACGGACCGATGACAACGCCATCCCGGCGCGCGGCAAGATCACCGGCGCCTACGTCAACGGGGCGCTGGCCAAGAGTGAGGCGCAGCTGAACGGCTTCGATGAGGCGATCGTGCTGACCCAGGACGGCCACGTCAGCGAGGGGAGCGCCGAGAACCTGTTCATGGTCAAGGGTGGCGTGCTCGTCACCCCGTCGCTCACCGACAATATCCTTGAGGGCATCACCCGGCGTCGGCTGATGCACGTGGCGCGCGAGCGATTCGAGCTCGTCGTCGAGGAGCGCACGATCGACCGGACAGAGCTCTACAACGCGGACGAGGTCTTCCTGTGCGGCACCGGAGCGCAGATCTCACCGGTGGTCGAGATCGACCGCCGCCAGATCGGCCTGGGACGGCCTGGGCCGATCACGCGCCAGTTGAGCGACCTCTACTTCGAGGCGGTGCGTGGCCGCCTCGACGCCTATCGCGACTGGCTGACGCCGGTCTACTGAGGCTCGCGACGGCGGCCGCCGAGAGGGCGGCGGCCGCGGCGACCCGGACGAGGGCACATGTCCGAGCCGCGTGATCCTGACCGCTACCGTTGGCTTCAGCGATCGCTCGAGATGGTCCCCGGCATCGTGAGCTGGGCGATCATCATCGGGCCGATCTGGCTGAGCTTCAGTTATCCGTGGCTGGTCGCCTACTTCGTGATCAGCTTCGACTTCTACTGGGTATGCCGCGCACTCTGGTTCGCCGCGGCCGTGATCGTCGCATTCCGCCGAATCCGTGGCGTGCTGGCCGTCGACTGGCGTGCTCGCCTGGCCGGCCTCGAGGACCGCCCCGCGCGACGGGAGGCGCTGTTGGCCCAGCTGGCCAGCCAGGCGGGACGACCAAGCAGCGCCTTGGGGCTGGCTGCAGGCAGCGTGGTGCCACCTGCAACCCCCACTGATCGGTCCCGGATCGAGCGTGAGCTGGCCGACCTGGATGCCGTCGAGGCCCTGCCGTCGCCTCCGCCCGACTGGCGTGATTACACCCACCTGGCACTGATCCCGACCTACACCGAACGGCTCGATACGCTGCGCCATACCGTCCGCGCCCTGGCCGCCGCGGAATGGCCGAGCGAGCGAAAGATCTGCGCGATCATCACGCGTGAGACCGATACCGAGGGCATCGCGAACGTGGCGACCCTGCGCGAGGAGTTCGGCGGCGATTTCGCCGACTTCATCCACATCCTCGACCCGCTGGAGCCGGGGATCGTGGTCGGCAAGAGCAGTGCCATGGCGTGGGGTGGCCGCTACCTCTATCGGCTGCTGGTGCGCGAGCGCGGGATGGATCCCACCCGCATCCTGGTCACCGACCTGGATGCGGACTATCGGGTCCACCGCCAGTACTTCACCTATCTGGCCTGGATGCACCTGACCGATGCCAACCGCGAGATGCAGCTCTACCAACCGATCCCGTATCTCCACAACAACATCTGGCAGGCGCCGATGCTCACCCGTCTCTTCGCGGCGGTGTTGACCCAGCTCCAGATGTGGCGCAGCGTGCTGCCCGAGAAGCTCCAGAGCTTCGGCAGCTACTCGACCACGCTGAACCTCGTCCACGAGGTCGGTTACTGGGCGACCGACGCCATCCCGGAGGACAGTCGCTTCTACTGGAAGAGCTACTTCACCTACGGTGACCGCTTCCGGGCGGTGCCACTCTTCATCCCGATCTATGGCGATGCCGTGCGCGCCCGCGGATACTGGCGCTCGCTGGCCACGCAGTACACCCAAGCTCGCCGCTGGGCTTGGGGGGTCACCGACATTCCGTTCGTCATTCAGAACGCGATCCGGCACACCGAGATCCCCCTGCTCAGCCGGGCGTGGCGCATCCTCAACCTGTTCGGGGAGCACATCAACTGGGCCATCGCGCCTCTGGTCCTCACCTTCGGGGCCGCCGTCCCGCTCCTCCTGAATCCCGCTTTCGGACAGACGACGCTCGGCCAGAACCTGCCGCTCTACACTGCCGCGATGCTGAGCTTGGCCCTGGTGGGGCTCGTGCCGCTGATCGGCATCGAGCACGCCATCGTGCCGCCTCGTCCGCCGGAATGGGGCGCGCCGCGTCGCGTCCTCACGTATCTCCAGTGGATCGGGCTGCCGTTCGTCGGCATCTTCTTCAGCAACCTGCCGGCGCTCGACGCCCAGACGCGGCTCCTCACCGGGCGCTACCTCGAGTATCGGGTCACCGAGAAGGCCTGACCGATGCCTGCTGAGAGGCTCGTCCTTGCCCCGATCCGCCTGGCGCGGGCGCCGCTGCGCCTGCTCTTCGGTCCGCTCCTCCTGGTGTCGGCCGGCTCTGTGGCGGCAGCCGGTGGCGTGGTCATCGGAAATGCGGCCGGCATCGCGCTGGTCGCGGCCGGTCTGGTGGTCGTGGTGCTTGCCATCTACCTGGCGCTGGTGCTGTTCACCCTGCGCCTGAACGTCGAGGTGGCGACGCTGCGCCTCACCTGGCTCGGTGGCGAGCGCCGTTACGTGCTGTCACGCGGGCCGGTCACGCGCGTGCCGCTTCGCGGTCCCGGCGCGGCCCCGGTCCGGCCGCGCTTTGGCGCGCTCGGATGGGCGATCGGGCCCGCCATGCTGCGTCGGAGCGAGGGCATCGAGATGGTGCGTCTCGCCCGCAGCGCCTCGGTGATCCTGGTGCCCACCGACCGCGGGCGGCTGGCGATCGCGCCCTCCTCTGAAGAGCAGCTCCTCACTGCCCTCGGCGCGGCGGCACGCGTCCAGCAGCGGCTTGACGAGGTGGCGGCGCGCGCGCGCATCCAGCCGTTGCTCGCGCCGTTGGGCGCCGGCCAACCGGACAGGTTCGCGCCGGCGCGCGAGGCGCCGCCAGCCGCGGCGCCCCCGCATCTGTTGACCGGGATCGAGCGCGCGATCCTCGAGGAGCGCCTGGCGGCCGAGCGTGCCGCGGCGCTGGCGGCTGCCGAGGCGGAGCGCCAGGCCGCGCTGGAGGCGGCGGAGCTGGCGAGCTCCCAGCCGCCCGTCGCGGCCCAGGCTGCAGCAGGAGTCCCGCCGCGGGCGCGCATGCGGCAGCGCACGACCTGGAGTCGACCGGCGTGGCTGCACGCGCCGGCCGTCGGCAGGCCGCAGCCAGTCGATCTCGCACGTTCCGTTGCGCGCTTGGCGCCCTTCCTGGCCACCACCTTGCCACTGCTCGGGGCGGTGGCGGTGTGGGCGACGGCGGGCGTGCTCGGCCGCCTCGACCTGCCGGAAGCCCAGCTCCGGCCGGTCTCTCTCGCGCTGGCGGCAAGCGGCCCGCTGGCGGCGCTGGGTGCTCTCGCGGCGCGCGTCTGGTACCCGCGCCTGCTCGGGCTGGTGGTGATCAGCGCGCTGGCCGGGCTCGTGCTTGTCGGCCGGGCGCTGCTGGGCTGAGCGAGGGTGTTCAAGCCGGTATCGGGCAAGCTTGACGTTCCTGCCCTCGAGCGGGAGCAGATCGAGGTCTGGCGCGAGGCCCGCACATTGGAGCGCTACCTGGCCCGCAACGAGGCGTCGGAGCGGCGCTGGAGCTTCCTGGACGGGCCGATCACCGCCAACAACCCGATGGGCGTCCACCACGCCTGGGGCCGAACCTACAAGGATCTCTACCAGCGCTACCACACCATGCTCGGCGAGCGGCAGCGCTACCAGAATGGGTTCGACTGCCAGGGCCTCTGGATCGAGGTGGAGGTCGAGCGGGAGCTCGGCTTCAACAACAAGCGCCAGATCGAGGAGTTCGGGGTCGACCGCTTCGTCGAGCTGTGCAAAGCCCGGGTCCAGCGCTTCGCCGACCTGCAGACCGAGCAGAGCAAGCGGCTCGGCATGTGGATGGACTGGGAGCGCAGCTACTACACCAACAGCGACGAGAACAACTACACGATCTGGGCCTTCCTGAAGACCTGCCACGAGCGCGGCCTGATCTACAAGGGCCACGACGTCATGCCGTGGTGTCCGCGCTGCGGGACTGGCCTGTCGAACATGGAGATCGCGACCGAGGGCTACCGCGAGATCCGACACCTGTCGCTCACCATTCGGCTGCCGATCACAACCGCCGGCCACGAAGGCGAGAACCTGCTGATCTGGACGACCACCCCATGGACCCTCTCGTCGAACGTGGCCGCCGCCGTCCACTCGCAGCTCACATACCTCCTGGTCGAGGGCAGCAACGGCCTGCGCTGGTGGGTGAGCCGAGGCTCGCAGTCACGGGTGGCCCCGGGAGCGCGGGTCGTGCGCGAGGCACCGGGGAGTCAGCTGGTGGGCCTGACCTACGCCGGGCCATTCGACGAGCTGCCGATCGCCGCCGGCATCGAGCACCGCGTCATCGCCTGGGACGAGGTGAGCGACGAAGAGGGGACCGGGATCGTGCACATCGCCCCCGGCTGCGGCCAAGAGGACTTCGCGCTGGCCAAGCGGGACGGGCTGGCGGTCCTGGACCCGATCGACGAGTTCGGGATCTTCCGTGACGGCTACGGCTGGCAGACCGGCCGCTTCGCCGGCGCCACCGAGGATCCATCGACCGACCTGGCCGCCGAGATCGCCGCCGACCTCGAGGCCAAGGGCCTCGTGGTCGCGCGCGAGCAGTACCTGCACCACTACCCGGTCTGCTGGCGCTGTGGCACGCAGCTCGTCTTCCGGCTCGTCGACGAATGGTTCATCGCCATGGATCCGCTGCGCGAGCCGATCAGCGCCGTGACGCGGCAGATCACCTGGCTGCCGCCTGGAATCGGGCTCGCGGAGCGCGAGCTCGACTGGCTCCGAAACATGGGCGACTGGATGATCAGCAAGAAGCGCTACTACGGGCTGGCGCTGCCGATCTGGGAATGCCTGGGCTGCGGCGCCTGGGAGGTGCTCGGCTCACGCGACGAGCTGGCCGAGCGGGCGGTCTCGGGCTGGGAGGAGTTCGACGGACACTCGCCCCACAAGCCGTGGATCGACGCGGTCGAGATCGCCTGCACGTCCTGTGGCGGGCGTTCGCGGCGCATCGGCGACGTCGGCAACCCGTGGTTGGACGCGGGCATCGTCAGCTTCAGCACGCTGCGCTGGAACACGGACCGCGAGTACTGGGCGCAGTGGTTCCCGGCCGACTTCATCACGGAGGGCTTCCCGGGGCAGTTCCGCAACTGGTTCTACGCGCTGCTGACGATGTCGACGGTCCTAGCCGGCGCCCCGATGACACGCGTCATCTTCGGCTACGCCACCGTCCACGACGAATACGGCGAGGAGATGCACAAGAGCAAGGGCAACGCCATCCCCTTCGACGATGCCGCCGAGGAGATCGGCGCCGACGTGATGCGCTGGATGTACTCCTCCGCCAACCCGGCGGTGAACCTCAACTTCGGCTACGCGCCGGGGCACGAGGTGGTGCGCCGCTTCATGCTTCCGCTCTGGAACACGTACGGCTTCCTTGTCACCTACGCCCGCCTTGACGGCTGGACGCCATTGGCGGCCGAAGGCGCCGCGGAAGGTGCCCGAACGCTCCTGGACCGATGGATCCTGTCACGCCTTGACGGTCTGGTGGGCGTCGTGCGGGAGGGTTTGGACGCCTATGACGCGGCCCGCGCCAGCCGAGCGATCGAGGCTTTCGTGGATGACCTGTCGAACTGGTATGTGCGGCGCAATCGCCGCCGCTTCTGGAAGGGCGAGCTGGATGCCGACAAGCGCGCCGCCTACGCCACCCTGCACGAAGTGCTCGCGGGTCTCGCTCGCCTGCTTGCCCCTTTCGTGCCGCACCTGGCCGACGCGATGTGGGGCAACCTCGTGGTGGCGGTCGATCCGGCGGCGCCGGACAGCGTTCACCTGGCCGACTTCCCGCAGCGCGTGCCCGGCCGCGCCGACCCCGCTGTCGACGCCGCAGTCGAGCTCGCCCGCCGCGTTGTGGCGCTTGGCCGGACCGCCCGTGCCGCATCCGGCCTGAAGACGCGCCAGCCGCTGCGCGCGGTGCGCGTGAAGCTGCCCGCCGGGGAGGCGCTGGGTCCGGAGGAGGTGACCGTCGCCGAACTGACCGAGCAGATCCTGGAGGAGCTGAACGCCAAGTCGCTGGAGCTGCTCTCGGATGCATCGGAGATGGTCGAGCGAACGCTCTACCCGTTGCTGCCGGTCGTCGGCCCGCGGCACGGCAAGGCGGTCGCCGTGGTGATGGCCGGCGCCCGCTCGGGCGACTGGCGGCTGCTTGACGACGGTCGGGTGCAGGTGGGTGACGTGACGCTGGCGCCCGACGAGTTCCAGCTGACGGCCCGAGCTCGGCCGGGGCACGAGGTGGCGGAGGAGGGCGACCTGCTGGTGGCGCTCGACACGCAGCTCACGCCCGAGCTCGAGGCGGAAGGTCTGGCGCGCGAGGTGGCCCACCGGCTCCAGAACCTGCGGAAGGCGGCCGGCTACGAGATCAGCGACCGGATCGTGGCCGCCGTCGGCGGTGACCCAACGCTCGTCGAGCGGCTGACGCCGCATCGCGACTGGCTGGCGGCCGAGACGCTGGCGCTCGAGCTGGAGATCGCCACCGATGCCACGCTGCCCGGGGCGGACAGGTCCGAAGAGGTCGGCCTGGACGGCGCGCGGCTGCGCCTGGCCGTCCGCCGCGCTTGAGGGACCCCATCGCGTACCATCGGCTCATGAGCTGCGACGCGCCGCGAACCCGGGGCTCGACCGAGCTGTTGGCCCTGGGGCTGACGGCGGTCGCGGTCTTGGGGCTCGACCAGCTGTCGAAGGCGCTGGTCGTTGGCGCGCTCGAGGTCGGCGAGCAGGCCTCAGTGCTCGGCGATCTGGTCGTGCTGTGGCACGTCCAGAACCGTGGCGCAGCCTTCAGCCTCTTCCAGGACGCCTCGGTGCTTTTCTATCTCGTCACGCTGGTCGCCTTTGGCATGATCGCGTACTTCCATCGCGCCTTCGTTGGCCGCGGGCGATGGGTGCAGGTCGTCCTCGGCCTGGTCCTGGGCGGCACGCTCGGGAACCTGATGGACCGCCTGCGGCTGGGGTACGTGACCGACTTCGTGTCGGTGGGCATCGGTGATCTGCGCTGGCCGACCTGGAACGTGGCGGATGCATCGATCGTGGTCGGAATCCTGGCGCTCGTCGCCTACCTGACCCTGATGGACCCGCTGCGCCGCGAGGCGGGTGCGTGACCGGCGGTCCTGTCGCCTCTGCGCGGACGGTGGAGGGGACCGCCTCCGCCGGCCGGTTCGACCTCGCGGTCAGCGCGGTGGCCGGCATCAGCCGCGCCCACGCACAGCGCCTGATCGCCGACGGCCGCGCCCTCGTCGGCGGGCGGCGGGCGCGTGCCAGCGATCGCCTGCGCGGCGGAGAGCCGCTCACCGTCCAGCTCAGCGCGCCGGCCGATCCGACTCTCGAGCCCGAATCGATCCCGCTGCGCGTCGCGTACGAGGACGAGGCGATCCTGATCGTCGACAAGCCGGCTGGCCTGGTCGTCCACCCCAGCGCCGGCCATGCCACGGGCACGCTGGTCCATGCCCTGCTGGGCCGCGCGCGTGACCGCGGCGAGCCGCTCGGCTCCATCGCCGGGGTCGGCCGCCCCGGGATCGTCCACCGGCTCGACAAGGACACCTCCGGCCTGCTGGTGGTGGCCAAGACCGATGCTGCCCAGGCGAGCCTGATGCGTCAATTCGGTGAGCGGACGATCGAGAAGGAGTACGTCGCGCTCGTCCGCGGGGCGGCTCCGGCGGTCCGCGGCCGGATCGAGGCGCCGGTCGGGCGCGACCCCCGCGACCGGCAGCGGATGGCAGTCGTCGCCGGGGGCCGTGAGGCGGTGACGGAGTACGACGCGCTTGGCGCGGCCGGCGGCTACACGCTCCTCGGTCTGCGGCCACGTACCGGTCGCACGCACCAGCTGCGCGCCCACCTGGCCTATCTCGGCTTGCCGATCGCCGGGGACCTGCGCTATGGGGGTGGAAGCGGGCCAGGCGGCCTGGCGCGCCAGTTCCTCCATGCCTCGAGGCTGACGTTTGATCGGCCGCTTGACGGGCGCCGCCTCGAGGCGTGGAGCGAGCTGCCTCCCGACCTGGCGGCGGTATTGGAGACCGTCGGCATCGTCGCCGACCGGCTCCCGGCGGGCGTTGGCGCGGCGGTGCTGGAGGCGTCCCGGTGAGCCAAAAGCGGCCGGAGCCGGAGCGGCGGACGGCCTTTCCGAACCCACTCCTGGTCGTCGTCTCAGGGCCGTCCGGCGTTGGCAAGAGCACCGTCGTGGCCGAGCTGGCGCGCCGCCGTCCGCAGGTGGTGCCGATCGTGACAGCCACCACTCGTCCGCAGCGTGACGACGAGATCGACAAGGTGCACTACCACTTCCTGTCGGTCGACGAGTTCGAACGCCTGCGCCAGACGAATGGGCTGCTGGAATACGCGCAGGTCCACGGCAACTGGTACGGCACGCCAATCGACCAGGTGCGTGGCATCCTGGCCGCCGGACGAGATGCGATCCTGACGATTGACCCGCAGGGCGCGCGATCGGTCCGGGCCAAGGTGCCGGACGCCCTGCTGATCTTCGTCATGCCGCCGTCAATCGAGGACCTCGCGGAGCGCCTCGCCAGCCGAGGCTCGGAGACCGATGAGAGCCTGGCGCGCCGCCGACGCGACGCCGAGCGTTGGATGGCCGAGGCCGGCGAGTACGACTACGTGATCGTGAACGAAACGGGCCACCCGGACGCGGCCGTCGAGCGGATCTGGGAGATCATCCAGGCCGAAGCGCGGCGCGACCCGCCGCGGCGCGTACGGGTCTAGGCGCCATGGGCGCCGCGGTCCGGATCGTCCGGGTCGCCGTCGACGCGCTCGCCGATCGGCCGGAGCGCACGTTCAGCTACGGGCTGCCGTTAGAGCTCGGCCGTCCGGCGCCCGGATCGCTGCTGCTGGTGCCATATGGCCGGCGTCTGGCGCTCGGCTACCTGATGCCCGACGCCGCCGACGGAGCACCGCCAGGGGACACCGGCCTGCGCGACGTCGAGGCCGTCGTTTCGGCGCCGATGCTGACCGATGACCTGCTGGCCGTGGCGACCGAGATCGCCGCCTACTACCGCGCGCCGGTCGGGACCACGCTGGCGGCGATGCTGCCACCCGGGCTCGAGTCACGCATCGAGCGGCGCTGGTCGCTGGACCCCGATGGCGACCTGCCGGCCGACATGCGCACGAGCCTTGAGGCGGCGGCGGACGCCGATGGCACGGTGGCCGATGCCGCCCTTCTGCGTCACGGGCCGTCGCGCGGGCGCGAGCGGTGGCTGGAAGGGTTGCGCCGCCGGGGCGCGGTGCGGCCGACCTGGTCGCTCCGGCCGCCGGAGGTACGTGCGCGGCGGGTGCGCGTCCTTCGCCCGGTTGGGGATGCACCCGAGCCGTCGCGGCGCGCGCCGCTGCAGCGGGCACTGCTGGAGTCGATCGCCGGCGGCGAGCGGACACTGCCGGAGCTGGCGGAGGCCCTTGGTGTGGTTGCCGGGTCGCTGCTCGGCCCCGCCCGGCGGCTGGCGGCCCGCGGCGCGGCCGAGCTGGACTGGCGCGATATGCCCCGCGACCCGCTCGAGCATCGGCTCACCGGCGATGCGACGCAGCACGTCCTGGCGGCCGAGCAGGCCGCGGCCCTTGCCGCCATCGAGGCACTGACGCCGGGCACAGAGCTGCTGCTCGAGGGTGTGGCGGCGGCCGGCAAGACTGATGTGTACCTCGCCGCGTTGGCCTCGACCCTGGCGGCGGGACGTGGCGCGATCCTCCTCGTTCCGGAGCTGTCCGGGGTTCCGCAGCTCGCCGACCGCGTGGCGACGCTGGTCGGCAACGAGCTGGCCGTCCTGCACTCCGGCCTGTCCGCCGGCGAGCGGCACGACGAGTGGTGGCGGATCCTGCGCGGTGAGGCGCGGGTCGTGGTCGGCACGCGCACGGCGGCCTTCGCGCCGCTCGATCGGCTCGGGCTGATCGTCGTCGACGAGGCACACGACGGCGCGTACAAGGCAGACCGCACGCCACGCTATGACGCCCGCTGGGTGGCGCGCCGGCGGGCCGCCCTGACAGCGGCGCGGCTGGTGCTGGGCACCGCCACGCCGGACGTGGTCACCATCGCCAGGGTGCGGGGCGGTGTGACCGAGCGCGCGCGGCTCGTCGAGCGCCGGGTCGGCTCGGTTCCGAGCGTCGAGCTGGTGGATCTGCGCGCCGAGCTTGCCGAAGGCAACCGCTCGATTTTCTCGCGCACCCTCTCGTCGGCCCTCACCGGACTCAGCCCGGGGACGGAGCAGGCGATCCTGCTCATGAATCGCCGTGGGGCGGCGACCTTCGTCCTGTGTCGCGACTGCGGCGAGAGCCTGCGCTGCCCGGACTGCGACCTGCCGCTGGTCTATCACTCCAGCGGGGAGCAGCTGCGCTGCCACCACTGCGGCCGCACCGCAAGGCCTCCCGAACGCTGCCCGGCCTGCGGCAGCGCCAGGATCCGCTACTTCGGGGCCGGTACGCAGCGAGTCGAGGCCGAGCTGCGGGCGCGCTTCCCACGGTTGCGGGTGGCCCGCCTGGACTCCGACGCCCTCGCCGCGCGGCGAGGGTTCGAGGCCATCTACGACGACTTCCGCGACGGTCGGGTCGACGTCCTGGTCGGCACGCAGCTGGCCGCCAAAGGGCTCGACCTGCCGAGTGTCACCCTTGCGGCCGTGATCGCTGCCGACGTGACGCTCAATTTGCCGGACTACCTGGCGCCGGAACGAACCTTCCAGCTCCTGGCACAGGTCGCCGGCCGCGCCGGTCGGGGACCGATGCCGGGGCGGGTGATCATCCAGACCTACGCCGCGGAGCACTATGCGGTGCGCGCCGCCGCGCGGCTGGACGTGGACGGCTTCGCCGACGAGGAGCTCGCGCGGCGCCGCCTGCTCGGCTATCCGCCGGCCACCGTGTTGGCGCGGCTGCTCGTCGCCGACCCGGACCGCGCGAGGGCCGAGGCGCGCGGCCGGGAAGCGGCGGAGGCCGTGGCGTTTCCAGGCGTTGAGGTGCACGGTCCGCTGCCGGCCTATGTGGCGCGGCGGGCCGGCCGCTGGCGTTTCCAGGTGGTCCTGCGCGCGGCCCAGGAAGCCGATCGGGCGGCAGCGCTGGAACGCGTTCCCGCCGGGGTGGCCATCGACGTCGATCCCGACACTCGCACCCGCTGCGGGTTGATCAGCTCGGTCACCTTCTCCTCGAGCTCGATCACCGCGACCTGCAGCGGCACCCCGATCTGGTTGGCGGCA
>DASQFY010000160.1:0-3521 GCA_035632895.1 Candidatus Dormiibacterota bacterium | reverse complement strand
GGCGTCGCCGTGTGGCGGATCGCCGTCGAGCTCAACTGGCCGAACCCCGAGGCCTGGATCTTCTTCCCGCTCGTCGTGCGCGCCTTCGGCCTGCTGGCGACGATCGTCGCCATGTACTTCGTCCGCGGCCGCGAGGACGAGAACCCGATGAACATGCTGAACCGCGGCTACTGGGTGACGACCATCCTGTCGATCGGCGGGCTGGCCCTGACCACATCGGTGCTGATGAACACCGGCGCCGACAATCCCGGCGCGAACGGCATCGCGAGCTGGGTCTGGTTCTTCGGCTGCGGCGTGGTGGGGCTTCTCACCAGCGTGGCCTTCGTCTACATCACCCAGTACTACACCTCCGGCAGCTGGCGCCCTGTGAAGGAGATCGCGGAGGCGTCGAAGACGGGCCCGGCGACCAACATCATCAGCGGCACGGCCGTCGGGTACGAGACGACCGCGGTCACGGCCATCACCATTGGCGTTGCGCTGCTGGCCAGCTTCTGGCTGGGCGAGCAGGCCTTCGCCAACCTGGAGGGCTTCGAGGGGCGGGGCGGCATCTTCGGCACCGCGGTGGCGACGATGGGCATGCTGATGACGACCGCCTACATCCTGGCCATGGACACCTTCGGGCCGATCACCGACAACGCCGGCGGGATCGCCGAGTTCAGCCATGCCTCCGGCGGCGCGAGGGAGATCACCGACCAGCTCGACACGGTCGGCAACACGACCAAGGCGCTGACCAAGGGCTACGCCATCGCCTCGGCCAGCCTCGCCGCCTTCCTGCTCTTCTCCGCCTACATCGACAAGGTCAACCTGATCCAGACGCGGCGGGGGGCGCCGCTGCTCGAGTCGGTGGACCTCGCCAATGTGAGCGTCTTCGTGGCCGCCCTGATCGGCGCCGCATTGGTCTACTTCTTCAGCAGCCTGGCGATCCGGGCGGTCGGCACCGCGGCGCAGGCGATCATCGTCGAGGTGCGCCGCCAGTTCCGCGAGATGCCGGGCATCATGGACTACACCCAGAGGCCGGATTACGCCCGCGTGGTCGACATCACCACCCGTGCCGCGCTGCGCCAGATGATCCTGCCCGGCGCGGTGGCGGTCGCCACTCCGATCGTGGTCGGCGTGCTGCTCGGCTACGAGGCGATCGCCGGGCTGCTGATGGTGGGCACCATTGCCGGCGTCCTGCTGGCGACCGTCCTGAACAACGGCGGCGGAGCATGGGACAACGCCAAGAAGTACATCGAGTCCGGCCACCTGACCGATGACGAGGGCAACGTGATCGGCAAGAAGACCATCGCCCATGCCGCAGCGGTGGTCGGTGACACGGTGGGCGACCCCTTCAAGGACACGGCCGGCCCATCGCTCCACGTCCTGGTGAAGCTGCTCGCCACGATCACGCTGGTCCTGGCACCGCTCTTCATCCGCTAGCGTGGACCTCGTCATCCAGGCGATCCTGATCGGCATCCTGCAGGGCCTGACCGAGTTCATCCCCGTCAGCTCCAGCGCGCACCTGGAGCTGGCGCCGTGGATCGCCGGCTGGCGATCCGACGGGCTGGTGGGCAGCCTGGCCTTCGACGTGTTCCTGCACCTGGGCACCCTGGTCGCGCTGCTTGCCTACTTCGCCCGCGACTGGGTCCGCCTGGGGCGCGCCCTCGTCGCAAGCCTGCGCGAGCGGCGGATCGGAGCCGACCCGGACCGGCGCCTCGTCTGGCTGCTGGCGCTTGCCACGGTACCGGCGGCGATCATCGGCTTCGTCGGGGAGGACCTGATCGACCGCGTCCTGCACGGCGACTCCGACCCGGTGCGGCTGGCGATCGCCGGCTTCCTGGTGCTCGGCGCGGCCGCTCTCTTCGCCGCCGACCGACTCGGATCGCGGCAGTACGACCTCGATCGGCTGACCCGCAGCACGGCCCTCACCATCGGCTTCAGCCAGGCGCTGGCCCTGCTGCCGGGCATCAGCCGCTCCGGCGCGACCATCACCGCCGGCCTGGCGCTGGGCCTGACCCGCGAGTCGGCGGCGCGCTTCAGCTTCCTGCTCGCCACGCCGATCACCGTCGGGGCTGGCCTGTACGGCTCGCGGAAGCTACTCATCGAGCCGCACACCGGTGGGGAGTGGCTGGCTATCGCCGCCGGCTTCGGGGCCTCCGCGCTGGCGGGGATGCTGGCGATCGGCTTCCTGCTGGCCTGGCTGCGGCGCCGATCGGTGACCATTTTCAGCATCTACCGCGTCGCCTTCGCGCTGCTCATCGTGATCCTGGTGCTGGCCGGCCGCTGAGCGACCCGGTGGTGCCCGGAGGCGCCACCGACCTTTGACACCCGCTCGGAGCGGGCCTACAATCGCGCGGCGCCGGTCGCCCCACGTGAATGTGACGCGTGACCGCACCTGGCCGCGGCCAGCTTCAGGGACCTCGCCGAGAACGGTGAGAGCCTGAAGCGTTTTTTGTTACCGGGAGCGGAAGCTCATGAACAACAAACCCGTCTATCTGACCGCCGAAGGGCTGGAGAAGCTCAAGGCGGAGCTGCACCAGCTGATCACCGTCGAGCGGCCGCGGGTCGCCGCGCGCATCCACGACGCCAAGCTGGACGGCGACATTACCGAGAACGCCGAGTACGAGGACGCCAAGCAGGAGCAGTCCTTCCTGGAGGGCCGCATCGCCACGCTCGAGGCGCAGCTGAAGAACGCCGAGGTGATCGAGCACGTCAACGGTGACCGCGTCGGCATCGGCTCGAAGGTGGTCATCAAGGGCGCGGACGGGGAAGAGACGTTCACCATCGTGGGCTCGGCCGAGGCCGCGCCGCGCGAGGGCCGGATCAGCAACGAGTCCCCGGTCGGCGCCGCCCTGATGGGCCACAAGAAGGGCGACAAGGTCACCGTCCAGGCCCCGGCCGGGCCGGTCACCTACACGGTCGTCAACATCCGCTAGCGCGCCGGCAGGCCGTGTTCTGGGCCGACGAGCTCGCCGCGCGCGTCTCCGGGCCCCACGTCGTCAACGACAGCAAGACTCCATCGGGCACCATCCACGTCGGTTCGCTGCGTGGGCCGGTCATCGTGGACGTCATCTCGCGCGCCCTGCGCGCGGCGGGCTTGCCCACCACCCTGCTGTACGGCATCGATGACCTCGACCCGATGGACGCCCAGGCGCTCCTCACCCCGGACGCCGCCGAGCGATTCATGGGCATGCCGCTGGCGCACGTGCCCGATCCGGCGGATGACGGCCACGGATCGTACGCGCGCCACTTCGCCCAGACGTTCGTCGACACTTTCGCCGGGCTCGGCATCCAGCCCGACCGCTGGTACTGGATGAGCGAGGTCTACGCGTCCGGCGAGATGGACCGATACGTCCGCACCGCGCTCGACCGCGCCGCGGTGGTGCGCGACATCTACGAGCGGGTCGCCAACGTCCGCCACCCCGACGACTGGCATCCGCTGCAGGTCATCTGCGAGCGGTGCGGGAAGATTGGGACCACCATCGTGACCGAGTGGGATGGCGAGCTGGTGCGCTACGAGTGCCGGCCCGACCTCGTGCGCT
>DASQFY010000159.1:0-5145 GCA_035632895.1 Candidatus Dormiibacterota bacterium | reverse complement strand
ACGCTCGCCGCCGGAACCTGGGACGTCACCTTCACGCCCGGCGAAACGGCGGCCGATGCGGTGACCCGCCGCTTGACGATCGGGGTGCCGCCCGGCCTGGGCGGCACGATCACGATCAGCGGCGGGCCGTCGTACCTCGAGGTGGACGAGGATGGGACGCCGAAGGCGGGCATTTCGGGCCGCAACAGCCCTTCGGGCACGGTCGTGCAGCTCGCAGCCCAGACGACGCTGCGGGTCAGGGTCGGCAACGCGGGCGCCGTACGACTGGTCCTGAACGGCGTTGACTTCGGCGCGATGGGTGGCTCCGGCGCCGTGGTCGAGTGGCGGGTGACTCGCCTGTAGGCGTGCGGCGCACCCCGCGGTGACGGGCGGGCGCCCAGGGCGCGAAGATAGCGGGGGACACACAGCCACGGAGGTGCCATGGCCGATTCCTCGTTCGACGTCGTCAGCGACTTCGACCAGCAGGAGCTGGTCAACGCGCTCGACCAGGTTCGGCGCGAGGTGGCGACCCGCTACGACTT
Organism: Candidatus Dormiibacterota bacterium; assembly: GCA_035632895.1. GTDB lineage: Bacteria > Chloroflexota > Limnocylindria > QHBO01 > QHBO01 > DASQFY01. Next base: position 4,624 of record DASQFY010000159.1, on the reverse strand, counting down.
CAAGGGCGCCCGGGTGTCGATCGAGCTCGGCAAGGGCGAGATCACGCTGCAGGCCGATGACGAGTACCGCGCTGGCTCGGTGAAGGACCTGATCCAGTCGAAGGCGGTGCGCCGCAACCTGTCGCTGAAGATCTTCGACTGGGGCAAGCTGGAGCCGGCGGCCGGTGGCACCGTGCGCCAGCGAATCGGTCTGCAGCGCGGCCTGAGCAGCGAGCAGGCCAAGGAGATCAGCAAGATCGTGCGCGACCGTTTCCCCAAGGTGAAGCCGTCGATCCAGGGCGACGCGGTGCGCGTCTCAGGCAAGAGCAAGGACGAGCTGCAGGGCGTCATCACCCACCTGCGCGGCCTCGACTACCCGGTGGCGCTGCAGTTCATCAACTACCGATGATCGCGCCGAGCGACACGGAGCTGGCGACCGCCGCGGGTCGGCTTGGAGAGGCGCTGCGGGACCGCGGCTGGCGGCTGGCGACGGCCGAGTCGTCGACCGGCGGCCTGATCGGGCATGCCATCACCACGATCCCCGGCTCGAGCGACTACTACCCGGGCGGCGTGATCAGCTACTCGAACCGCGCCAAGGAAGACGAGCTGCAGGTCCCGGCTGAGCTCATCGCCGCGCACGGTGCCGTCTCGGCCGAGGTCGCGGCGGCGATGGCGGAGGGAGTGCGCCGCCGATTCGGGGCCGAGCTGGGGGTCAGCGTCACGGGCATCGCCGGCCCGGACGGTGGCAGCGACGAGAAGCCGGTCGGCACGCACTGGATCGGGGTCGCGCTGCACGGGCGTGCGGTACGCGTTGAGCACCGGGTCTTCGGCCACGATCGCGACGGCAACAAGGCGGCCGCCGCCGCCTTCGCGCTCGAGCTGGCCCTGGCCGAGGTGCTCGCCGCGGCCGTCGAGCCGTAGGGGAGCGGGGCCATGGTGCGGCCGGGCGAGCGGATCCATGTCATCGGCATCGCCGGCTCGGGCGCCGCCGGGCTCGCCCTGCTGGCCCATCGCGCGGGGGTCGCCATCGACGGCTGCGATGCGGACACGCCCTCGCCGTACACGCCGCCGCTCGACGCGGCGGGCGTTCGAATCTTTGCCGGCCACGACCCCGCCCACCTGGTCGGTGTCGAGCGGGTGGCGATCACGCCCGCCCTGCGCGCCAACCCCGATCTGCCGGAGCTGGCGGCCGCCCGCCAGGCGGGCCTTCCCGTCGTGCCCTGGCAGCAGATCCTGGGGGAGCTGATGGCGGCCGAAGGCCGCATCGGTCTGGCAGTCACCGGCACGCACGGCAAGTCGACCACCACCGCCCTGCTCGGCCACCTGCTCGAGGTCGCCGGCATGGACCCGACGGTGGAGGTCGGCGCTTTCATTCCGGCCTGGGGCGCCAGCGTGCGCCCGGGTGGGGGAGCGCCCTTCCTGGTCGAGGCCGACGAGTTCGGCGACAACTTCCTGCACTACCACCCCGCGGGCGCCATCGTCACCAACGTCGAGATGGATCACCCCGACTTCTTCGCCGACCGCGAAGCGGTCCTCGCGTCGATGGAGCGCTTCGTGCGCGGGATGGGGGAGAGCGAGGCGCTCGGTGGACGCCTCCTGCTCACGACGGCGGCGGATCCGGGCGCAGGGGCGCTCCTGGCGCGCCTGGAGGGCTGGCAGGGGCGAATCGTGCGTGTTGGCCCCCGAGGCGACATCGAGGCGCAGGAAGTGGCGTACAGGAGCGGGGGAGCGACGTTCCGGCTATTCGCACATCCGTTCGAATTGCCACTTGCGGGGGAGCACAACGTCCTGAACGCCACCGCGGCACTGGTGCTGGCGCACGAGCTGGGAGCATCGGCGGAGTCCATGGCCGCTGGCTTGCGAACCTTCGCGGGAGCCGGACGGCGCATGGAGCTGATCGCCGATACTGCCGGCGTGATCGTCTACGACGACTACGGACACCACCCGACCGAGGTCCGCGCGGCGCTCGCTGCAGCCCGCCAGAAGGTCGGCGAACGGCGTCTGTGGGCCGTCTTCGAGCCGCACATGTACTCGCGCACCGCGCTCTTCATCGAAGAGTTCGCCCGAGCCTTCACCGATGCCGACGAGGTCGTCATCGCCGACATCTTCGCCTCGCGCGACACCGAGGAGGCGCTGCGCGCCACCTCGGCCGAGGCCCTGGCCGACGCGATCGAGCGGATCTCCGCCGTGCCCACCATTGCCACCGGCGACGTCGACGCCACGACCGAGTACGTGGCGGAGCACCTGCGACCGGGTGACGCGGTGCTGGTCATGGGGGCGGGGAAGTCATACCGCATCGCGCGCGGCCTGGCTGAGGCGCTCAAGGGCGGCGTGCTCTCTGCCCAGCGCAGCCTGACGGACCGATGAGCGCCCGCCCTGTCGTCCTTGGCGCCATCCTGGCGCTGGGCGTGGCGATCCTGGGGCAGGGGCTGGTGAGGCTGGTCGAGGCGTCCGGGGCCAAGGATCAGCCGGCCGTCCTGCTGATCCTGCTGCTGGCCGCCTTCCTTGGCCTTCTGACGGCGGTGGTGACCCGCGCGCTGCGGCTCCCCGGCGCCGTGGCGCCGACCGTGCTGGTCATGGGCTGGATCGTCGTGCCACCGATCCTGGGTGCCATCCCGAGCACGGCGACGCAGTATTTCGCCGGCGACGCCGCGCTCAGCACCGCCGACGCGGTCGCCCTGGCGGTGTCGGTGATTGCGGCGGCCGTCACCCTCGGGGTGCAGGCCGAGCGCTGAGGGGGTGGCGAGCCTCACCGTCCTGACCTGGAATCTGCAGGGCCGACCTCCGGATCAGGTCGGCCTCTCGGAGCTGGTGCCGCGCCTCGACCCGGACCTCATCTTCCTGCAGGAGGCCGATGCCTCCGCCCTGGCCGCCGAGCCGGCGCTGGTTGACTGGATGCGGCATTCCTACGCCGATCCGAGGGCGGGCACCTGGCCCGGCATGGCGATCCTCAGCCGTCTGCCGCTGCACGACGCGTCGACTCAGGAGCCGACGTCCGGCGTGTGGGATCGGCCGCGCGTGCTGGTGGCGAGCGTGGCGCATTCGAGCGGCGAGCTGCTGGCGGTCTGCGTCCACGCCAAGGCGCCGCTGCCGGTTCCGTTCCTGCATGCGACGGCTCGCAACCGTCAGCTGGCGGCCCTCGGCAAATGGCTTGCGCAGCGCACCGCGGGCGGCCGGCGAATCGTGGCGGCGGGGGACTTCAACGCGGTCAGCTGCCGCATGGACGGACTGGTCGATGCCGCGGCGGCGATTCAGCGCCGCCGGCCGACCTGGCGACCGTTCGGCGCGCCGTGGCTCCCGGCAATGCTACGGCTGGACCGCGTGTTCGTATCTCCATCGATCACGCCAATCGCGGTGCGCGTCGCCTGCGGCGCCTCGTGGAGCGACCACTGCCCGGTGATGGCCACATTCCAGCTCGACGGGACAGAGGCTATGGACCAGCGTTGACGATGGTGTCGCCGCCGAACACGTACGGCTCCTCGATCTGGTAGGCGTCGGCGCGCTTGTTCCAGGCATCGAAGCGCGGGTCCTGGTCGTGCGCATGATGTCCCTCATCGGTCGCGAAGATGGCGACCACCAAGTACTGCACTGCCCCGTCCACCTTCATGGTGCTGATGTCCACCCGCGTCAGTGTTGCCATGGTGAGCAGGCCGCGGACATGCAGGTCGTCCCAGATCGGCGCCTCCATGTCGCGGAACCCACGCTCGAATTCTTCGGTCTGATCCTTGCCGACGTTGAGCACGATCCCGATCGTCTGCATCGGTCCTCCTCAGCTGCTCGAGGTCCGCGGTTCGCCCTCGAAGGGCGGCCACTGTGATCGACGCTGCTGGCCCGCGGACACCTCGGCCGGAACCGGCAGGACGAGCAGGTAGCCGGGCGAAAGGCCGCTGCTCCAGCGACGGCTGTCGCGGATCACGAACTGCTTCGCGAGCTCCGCCGGGCCGAGGAGGCTGTTCGGCTCGGGCGACGGCCCCCACACGCCACTGCCGTGCGGGTAGAGCGGATCGAGCACTCGAACGCCGGTCACCAGAAAGCCCGCATCAGCGGCTGGGTCACCGACGGATTCGAAGCCGCTCATGACCCAGGCATGGCGCCCGCGCCACATGACCAGACCAACCGGCCGCTGTGTCGCGACGATCGCCGCGGCGGCCACCCGCAGCGCCTCGTCGTAGTCGGGGATCGAGACGAGCTCGTACGGCCCGATCCCGACGTCATTCAGCACGGCGGCCCAACCCCATGGATTCGCGCCGCCAAATGAGTTCGACGACTGCGACCGCGCCAGCTCCCACAGCTGCTCCTGGTCAGCGCGGGCAGTGCGACGCTCCGGCTCGACCAGGTTGTAGGCCATCTGGATGCTGGCCGCCACGCACCAGTCGAACGTGTACTGCGGGACGAAGTCGCCCGCCTCATAGAGATTCAGCGCGAAGGCCTGGAGTACGGCGGGGGTCGATGGCGTGGGCACCGCGCTGGGCGATGGGGTCGAGACGGTGATGCGGGGCTCAGCCTGATCGGTCGGGATGACCGACTGTGGCGTCGCGATCGCGGCCGGCTCGGAAGTCGGCGTGCGAGAGGGTTCGTGCTCGGGACCTGCAACGCTGCAGCCACCGACCAGGACGACCGCGAGCAGCCATGTCCAGCTCCGACT
>DASQFY010000158.1:0-20217 GCA_035632895.1 Candidatus Dormiibacterota bacterium | reverse complement strand
CGTCGAAGACCGTCGGCGTCCCGATCGAGGTGCTGTTCGACGCGTTCGTCGACGAGCGGACGCGAAGCCAGTGGCTCGCCGACGGATCGATGTCGTTGCGAACCTCGCAGCCCGGCAAAGTCGCGCACTTCGACTGGGGCGACGGTCAGACGCGGGTGAACGTCACGTTCCAAGAAAAGGCGCCCGCGAAGGCCACGGCGTTCGTGGACCACGAGCGGCTTGTTGACCCCGATCAGGCCGAGACGGCGAAGGCCGCATGGAAGGACCGGCTTGCAACGCTCAAGTCCTTCCTGGAGTCGACCAGTGTCTGAAGCGCGAGTCATCCTGAGTGGACTTGCATACGTCGAGTCGCCCCGCTGGCATGACGGCCGGCTGTGGTTCGCCCACTGGGGGACCGATGAGATCATCGCCGTCGACCTCGACGGCACCAGCGAAGTCGTCGCCCACGGGCCAGGCGGTCTCGGGTGGTCGATCGATTGGCTGCCGGACGGCCGCCTCCTGACCACGGGCGAGGGGCTCATGCGCGTCGAGCCCGAAGGCTCGCTCGTCCCGCACGTCGACCTGGGTCACCTCGCCGGCGACTGGAACGAGCTCGTCGTCGACGGTCGCGGCAACGTCTATGTCAACGGCCGCTGCGAGTTCGACCCGGGCGAAGCTCGAGGGATCATCGCGCTCGTCACGCCTGACGGCGCGGTCCGCCAGGTCGCCGATGCCATCGCGTTCCCCAACGGGATGGTCGTGACGCCTGACAACCGCACGCTGATCCTCGCCGAGTCGATGGCCGGCAAGCTCACGGCGTTCGATATCGAGGCCGACGGCAGCCTCTCCAACCGGCGCACCTGGGCCGATGGCATCGGAGCCGATGGGATCTGCCTCGATACCGATGGCTCAATCTGGGCCCAATCTGGCCCCATGGACACTGCCTGCGTGCGGGTCCGCGAGGGCGGCCAGGTGCTCGACCGGGTCGAGCTCGACCGCAGCCCCTTTGCCTGCATGCTCGGGGGCCCGGATGGGAAGACCCTGTTCATCCTGGCCGCCGAGTGGCGGGGCTTCGAGAAGGTGGAGGAGGCGATCGCCGATCGGACCGGTCGGGTGCTGGTGACCGGTGCGCCGGCTCCTCACGCCGGCCGGCCGTAGAGGGGACGGCCTAGGCCGGGACGTAGGACCTGAGCTCGGCGCCTGACGCGAAGCTACGCGTTTCGACGAGACGGAGGCGGAGCGGGGCGTCGAGCTCCGGCCAGAACGGAGTGCCAGTCCCCAGCACGACCGGATGGATGAGGAGTCGGTACTCGTCCACGAGCCCGCGGCGCACGAACTGTCCGGCCAGGTTCGGTCCGCCGACGTCCAGGTCGCCGTCGAACTCGCGACGCACGCTCTCGAGCACCGTCCCGACGTCGCCGCGCACCAGGCGGCTGTTGTGCTCGACGTGCTCGAGACTCGTGGAGAAGACGATCTTCGGCATCGCCTTCCAGATGCGCGCGAACTCGCGCTCCACATCGGTCACGGATGGATCTTCCTCCGCGGTCGGCCAGTAGGCCGCCATCAGCTCGTACAGCCGGCGACCGTAGAGCGAGGCGTCGAGCGTCCTGGTCTGGTCGTTGAACCAGGTGTGAAGCTCGTCGTCGACGATCGTCCATTCGAGGCCGTGATCGGGCGTCTCGATGAAGCCGTCGAGCGAGACGTTCAGGAGGTAGATCAGCTTGCCCATGGGTGACCGTCAGCTGACCTCGACTTCGCCGGTGAGCTCCATTGTCAGCCCTCGAGGACCTGGCGCAGCTTGGCCGCAAAGGCGTCAGGGTCGCCCATCTGGCCGTACTCGCCGCCGAGGAATCCGCCATGGCCGCTCGGGAAGATGACCGGCTCCATGCCGAGCCTCTCGGCGACGGCGAAGGCACCGCGGCAGGCCATCTCGCCGTCCGACTCCGCGCCGGCCGCGATGACGATCCGGGTCGAAGCGGCCCGCAGGGCGTCGAAGTCCGGCTCGTAATGGGTGCAGGTGATCATGTTCGAACCGAGCATCATGTCGGTGCGGGACCCGTCGTCCTCCGTCGGCATGCCGAACATCGCGGGGTCAGGCGCCGGCTGCTGCGCGTAGTCGTCCGGGAATTCGCCCTTGTGGCCCACGACGGCAATGAAATGCGCCATCCCCGCGCCCCATCCGCTGCGCTCGTAAGTCTCATTGATCGCGCGGGCGGCCGCCATCGCGTTTTCGCGGTCGGACAGGATCGAGGCGAGGGGCGGCTCGTGCGCCACGAGGATCCGGACGTCGTCCGGATGGCGCGCCACCAGGGCCAGCGCGTTCACCGCGCCACCGCTGCTGGCGAAGAGGTCGACCGGCCCGGCGCCCAGCGCCTGGATGATCCGATGCAGGTCGTCGGCGTGGTCGTCGGGCGTGGCGGGGCTCATGGGATCGGTCTTCTCGCTGCGCTCCACCCCGCGGGGGTCGTACGTCATGACCGTGCGATCGGTGAAATGCCCGGCCAGCGTGCTGAATCCGGCGGCGCCCATCGGTGAGCCGATCAGGAACAGGACAGCGGCATCGCCCGATCCGCCGCCCCGCACGTCGTAGGTAAGCGTTGCGCCGGGCACGTCCAGCGTGCGGGTCGTCGCCTCAGTCATGGTCATGATGTCTCTCCTCAGGGGCATTTGTTGGTCGATTGATTAGACCGCGGCGGGCGGCCAATCTCATCGGTCAGGGCTACGCCGAGCGGACGGCAACTTCCGCCAGTATCGCGTCGATCTGGCCGACGGCCTGCTTCAGGCCCTCCTCCATGCCCATGGCGAGTATCTGTTCCATCGCCTCGCGGCTTGGGAAGGTGCTGTCGATCGACATCCGCGTGCGCCCGTCGCGGATCTCCTCGATCGTCACGTGGCTCTCCGTGCTCGGCAGGTCGGTGTTCGGCGTGCCGTCGTCGTTCGCGAAGCCGTCACGGAAGACGAGGGAGCGGGGCGCATCGGCCTCGACGATGTCCCAGAAGCCTCGCGGCTGGTCGCCCTCCGGTCCGGTCATGTGGTACTCGACGCGGCTCCCGGGCGCCAGGTCGTGCTTCGTGAAGGTAGCGGGATACGTCGGCGGCCCCCACCACCGCTCGAGCTGTCGCGGATCCGCCCACAGCTGCCACACTCGCTCCGGGGATGCATCGAGCTCGGCGGTGACGGTCATGGACAGGGCATCTGGGTTCTTCTGGACGGCGGTGACGGTCATGCGTTTGCCTCCTTGGTCGGGGTGATGAGGTCGGTCAGGCGGTCGACCCGGCCGCGCCACAGATCCTCGTAGCGGTCGAGCAGCGCGCGAGCGACTCGGAGTCCCTCGACGTGGGTCCGGACGACCTTGCGGCGACCGATGCGCTGCTTGGTGACCAGGCCCGCCCGCTCGAGCACCGCGACGTGCTTCTGCACGGCCGCGAAGCTCATGGGGTAGTGGCCGGCCATCTCGGCGACGCCTTCCGCACCGTCCATCGCGCGCCGGACGATGTCGCGCCGGGTGGCATCTGCCAAGGCGCCGAAGACGAGGTCGATGTCGAGGTCGGCTTCCATTGATACAACCATACGGTTGTATGACGGTGGTGTCAAGACCCAGGGCCTATCAATCTCGATCCGCTCGTCGACCGCGCGAAACCACACCGGCGACATGAAAATGGTCCCATCAGCCTAGTAGACCGCCAGCACGGCGGGCGTCGGCCCATCCAGTAACACCTCAGGAGCCTACATGAGCACAACGACGACTCGACCTTTCTACGACATGTGGCCGCAGTACAACCGCCGGCTGCGCGAGGTCGTCGGCGCCATGTCGGCCGAGCAGCTCGCGATCCGCCCATCGGCGGACCTGTGGCCGATCTGGGCGACCGTCGGCCACACCGCCGGGATGCGGGTGTACTGGCTCTGCGACGTCATCGGCGAGCTCGGCGCGGAGACGACGCCGTTCCAGGCGGGCGCGGACACCGGCTGGGAGGACGATCTCGACCATCCGCGCCGGGCCGGCGAGCTCGTGGAGGCCCTGGACTCGACATTCCGCCTGATCGTGGGCTGCCTGGACCGATGGACGCCGGACATGCTCGCCGACAAGGTCCAGCGCGACTACAACGGGATCAAGCAGGTCCACACGCGCGGTTCGATCCTCCAGCGGCTCTTCAGCCACGACGCCTACCACTGCGGCGAGCTGTCGCAGACGCTGGGGATCCATGGGCTGCCGCAGATCGACCTGTGGCGTCGCGACTAACGGGGCGCGCCCCCAACGCGGATGTGCCGATGATGCCGAATCCGATGATCTCGAGCATCGGCGCGTAGTGGATCAGGTTGGTGATCGCTGGGTGGACCCGTCGGGCCACGCGCAGATGCACACGCGGTTGCCCGCGCTGTCGGCGAGCGTCCAGTGCCCCGGCGCCTCCGAGTCGTCAACGACGCGGCCCCCTGCGGCAACCGCCGCCGCGAGCCGCGCCTCGATGTGCTCGCGCGCGACCGACACATCGATGTGCATCGCGTGCCGCAACGGCTTGGACTCGTCGAGCTCCTGCATCCAGACCGTCGATCCGTGTCCGAGCGGATCGACCGCGTTGTCGTCGGCCATGGCGGTGTAGCCGAGCACAGCGCGCCAGAAGCCGACATCAACCGCGTCGGGCTTCGCCGCGATCGCGATCTGCACCTCCTGGGTGGCCGGGCGGTCGGCGATCGCTCCTTGCTCTCGCGCGACCGCCGAGACGGCCCGCGCCAGCTCAACATGCTGCGGCTCGAGCTGCCAGAGGTCCCGGCTCAGCCGCACGGTGAGGCCGGCAGCCGCGATCGTCAGCAGCGCCCCCGAGCCTTCCAGACCGGGGACCGCCGCGACCGCCTCGGCCAACTGCGCCGCCTCGCGGACCGATCGGACGCGGAACAACGCCGTCGCTCCGCCGTGCAGCACCACCCAGTCGTCGAGACCTTCCGCGGCGAGGAATTCCTGCCAGCCTTGCTTGCTCATGCCCTACCTCCGGGCACACGGTACCCCGGCGGCCGACGCCGTGACGACGCTACCGAACGTCGCCGCTGACGAGATCGCTGCGGTGATCGACCGAGCCCGCGAGCTGCTCAGCCCTGGTTCTGCGGCCCGTCAAGGAAGTCGAGGGTGACCGCGGCGAACAGAGGCGAGGTGGCGAGGTTGTAGTGGGTCAGGCCGGGCAGGATCGCGAGCGCGTGCCCGCCCTTCGGCCGGCCTTCGCCCATCCAGCCGCCGTCGCGGAGGCCCCCGTCGAGCAGCTTGAAGATCTCGACGTAGTGACTCGGCGGGGCCATATCGGCATCGGCGGCCATGATGAGCGTCGGCACCTTGAGGCCGCGGACCTCCTCGGTGAAGTCGAAATCCTTCGACATCGATTCGCCGATCTTGCCGAGCAGCCGTCCGAAGTCCTCGGGCCGCGGGGCGACCCTCTGGTAGAGCTCGTACATCGGCGTGTCCTTCATGAACTCGGCAGCAGCCGCGTTCACCTGGGCCTGCTGGGCCAGCATTTCGGCCGGGATCGCATCGCGCCGAATGTGGGCCGCTGCCATGACGAGTTTGCCGACCTTGTCCGGGTACTTCGACGCCGTGAAGAACGCGACGCCACCTCCGAGCGAGTAGCCGACGAGGTCCGGCTTCTCGAGCCCAAGGTGGTCGATGAGCACCGCGATGTCGTCGGCCATCAGCCGGATGTCGATGGGCCGATCGATGTCGGCCGTGCGGCCGTGTCCCTGGAGGTCGACCGCGATGACCTGGTGGCGCTCGGACAACGCGGGCAGGATCGGCCCGAACATCTCGCCCGAGCCGAGCCCGCCGTGCAGCAGGATCAGCGGCCGTCCGGCGCCGTGGGTCTCGTAGTAGAGGTTGATGCCGTTGACCTCGGCGTACTCGCCGGTGCCCTTCGTCTCTGTCGTCCAGTCGGTGATCACGGTGTTGCTCCTGGCGTCATTGCGCGTGATGTTGATGCTGATCAGACGGGGCCTGCCCGCGGAACTCATCGGCGCTTCGTGCGGAAGCCCAGCCTGAAAGCATTCGCGCTTCATGTCGAGTCCTTGCCGGTCAGCGGACTGGGCGCGCGTCCGCGACGAGTTCGCACCTCCATGATCTGGCAACATCCTTCAGTGACCCAGCGATCTCCAGAATCCGGCTCCGACTCCTTCGTCCACCTCCACGTCCACTCCGAGTTCAGCCTCCTCGACGGTTTGAGCCGCATCCCGGAGATGACGCGTCACGCGGCGGACCAGGGGATGCCCGCGCTGGCGATCACCGACCACGGCGCGATGTACGGGGCCATCGAGTTCTACGCCGCCTGCACGAATGCCGGCATCAAGCCGATCATCGGGGTCGAGACCTACGTCGCGCCGCGCGCACACACGGACCGCGAGCCGAAGATCGACGCCAACCCGTACCACATGATCCTGCTGGCCAAGGATCGGGTCGGCTACCGCAACCTCATGGCGCTGGTCACCAAGGCCCACCTGGACGGCTACTACTACAAGCCGCGGATCGACAGGGAGCTGCTCAGCCAGCACGCCGAGGGGCTGATCGGTACCTCGGGCTGCCTGTCCGGCGAGGTGCTGCGCCGCCTTGCCGAAGGGGACGAAAAGGCCGCGCGGAAAACCGCCGACGAGTATCGGTCCATCCTGGGCGACGGGAACTTCTTCATCGAGGTCCAGGACCACGGCGTGCCCGAGCAGCAGCGGCTCCACCCGCAGCTGGTTGAGCTCGCGCGGGAGATGAAGATCCCGCTGTTGGCGACCAACGACAGCCACTACACCCGCCCCGAGCAGCATGAGGCGCATGACCTGCTGCTGTGCATCGGGACGGCCAGCAACCTCGACACGCCGGGGCGGCTCCGCTTCGAGACGAACGAGTCGTACCTGAAGTCGCCCGAGCAGATGCGTGCCCTCTTCCGGGGCGAGCTGCCCGACGCGATGGACAACACCCTGCGCGTGGCCGAGATGGTCGACCTCAAGCTCGACTTCGACCAGCTCCGCCTGCCGCACTTCCCCGTGCCGGACGGGGAGACCGCCGGCTCCTGGCTGCGCAAGGAGTGCGAGCGCGGCTTACCGACGCGTTATCCGGCGCTTACCGACGAGGTCCGCCACCGGCTCGACTATGAGCTGGGAATCATTGATCGAATGGGATACGCCGGCTACTTCCTGATCGTCGCCGACTTCACCCGCTTCGCCCGCGAGCAGGGAATCATGACCACCTGCCGTGGCTCGGCGCCGGGCTCCATCGTGACCTACTCGCTCGGCATCACGCCCGTCGACCCGCTCGCGTATGGCCTGCCCTTCGAGCGCTTCCTGAACCCGGACCGGGTGACGATGCCGGACATCGACATCGACTTCCAAGACAGCCGCCGCGACGAGGTGATCGAGTACGTCACCCGCAAGTACGGCGACGACCGGGTGGCGCAGATCATCACCTTCGGCACACTAGGCGCCAAGGCGGCGATCCGGGATGTGGGGCGGGCCATGGGCCTCACCTACGCGGAGGCCGACCGGGTCGCCAAGGCGGTCCCCAACGAGCTGAACATCAGCCTCGAGCGCGCGGTCGACACGTCACCGCAGCTGCGCGAGCTGATCGCGGGCGACGACCGGGTCGACAAGCTGATCGGCATTGCCAAGCAGCTGGAGGGGGTCGCGCGCCACGCCTCGACCCACGCGGCGGGGATCGTCATCAGCCGCGAGCCGCTGACCGAGATCATGCCGCTGCAGCGCGCGACCGACGGGCGCACCACCATGACCCAGTTCGAGATGCACGCCTGCGAGGCGCTGGGCCTGCTGAAGTTCGACTTCCTGGGCCTCATCAACCTGACCATCCTGGCCGATGCGGTCGAGCTGATCCGGAGACATCGGTCCATTGAGGTGGACGTCGACACCATCCCGTTGGACGACGCGAAAACCTTCGAGCTGCTCTCCACCGGCGAGACGACCGGCATCTTCCAGCTCGAGGGCTCGGGGATGCGCCGCTACGTCAAGGACCTCAAGCCGACCGAGGTGCGCGACCTGGCGGCCATGGTCGCCCTCTTCCGGCCGGGACCGATGGCCAATATTCCTGCCTACATCCGCCGCAAGCATGGCCTCGAGCCGGTGACCTACCTGCACCCGTCCCTGGAGCCGGCCCTGCACGACACCTACGGGATCTTCGTCTACCAGGAAGACATCATGACCGCCGCCATCGCCATGGCCGATTACACCGGCCCCGAGGCGGACAACCTGTGCTACGCGATCCGCAAGAAGAAGGAATCGGTCCTGCGCGAGCACGAGGCGAAGTTCAAGGCCGGTGCCAAGAAGAAAGGCATCCCGCCAAGCGTTGTCGACCAGGTCTTCGCCGCCTTCGAGCCCTTCGCGAGGTATGGGTTCAACAAGGCCCACGCCCTGTGCTATGGGCTGATCGCCTACCAGACCGCATACCTGAAGGCGAACTACCCGGTGGAGTTCATGACCGCGGTGCTCAACGGCTTCCGGGAGCGCGCCGAAAAGGTTGCGGCCGTGGTGGCCGAATGCCGGCGGTTGGGGATTGAGGTCCGGCCGCCGGACGTGCAGGCCTCGCAGGCCCTCTTCACGGTGGAGGCCGATGCGTCCGGCGCCCCCGAAGCCATCCGGTTCGGCCTGGCAGCTATCAAGAACGTCGGCGAGGGCGCGATCGAGGCGATCGTGGCGGCGCGCGAGGGCCGGGTGCCGGTCGCGGAGGGTGCCTTCGTGCCGGACACGGTGGAGGCCGGACCGTTCGCCTCACTGGAGGACCTATGCCGCCGCGTCGACATGCGGACGGTGAACAAGCGCGTGCTCGAGTCGCTCGTGAAAGCCGGGGCGCTCGCATCGCTCGGCTCACTGGGCGCGCTGCTCGGTCGCCTGGACGCGGCGCTCGAGTCGGGCGCGCGCCACCAGCGCGACGTGGCGGCCGGGCAGGGGACCCTCTTCGACCTGTTCGCCGCGCCCGCGGTGCCGGCGCCCATCGGTCCGGAGGGGGACTCGCTCGCCGAAGAGGACGAGGTGCCGCGTCGCGAGCGACTGCGCTGGGAGAAGGAGCTGCTCGGCCTCTACCTGTCCGAGCACCCGCTGGGCGACATCGCCGACCAGCTGCCCGAGTACGTGACTGCCTACACCGGCGACCTGGCGGAGGAGAGCGACCAGGCCAAGGTGACGCTGGGCGGCATCATCCAGTCGACGCGCCGGGTGGTGACGCGCGCCGGCTCGACGATGCTGGTCGCGACCCTCGAGGACCTCCAGGGATCGGTCGAGGTGGTGGTCTTTCCCAAGATCTTCGCCGAGACGGCCAATTCCTGGACCGATGACTCCGTCGTCCTCGTAGCCGGGCGGGTGGACCACCGTGACGAGTCCTCGCAGCTGCTGTGCGAGGTGGTCCACTCGTGGGACGACGCCGCGCGGATGGGCCCGGTCGCCTACGGCGCGGAGCGCGATCGGCTTTTGAGCTCCCGAGGGCGGCCCGGTTCGTCCGGTTCGGCTGGTTCGTGGGGCGGCAATGGAGCCGCGGGCGGTGGCGCGAACGGGCACGCGGCCACGTCCGGCGCCCCGCAGTCCGGGCCCTGGCAGCCGCCCGTCGCCCGGCCGCGGGGAGCCACGTCTTCTGTCGCCTCGCCGGAAGCGGCTCTTGAGCCCGCGGTGGCGGCTGCGATTCCGGTTGGCGAGCCGGCACAGATCGAGGACGTGGATGAAGCGCCCGCACCGAGCGACGCAGTGCCGTTGCCCGCCTCTCCGCCGGGTGCCGGCACGATCGCCATCGGGTTCGACCAGGAGATCCCGATCGAGCGCCTGCTGCCGGCCATCGAGTCGGTCACCCAGGCGATCCTCGGCCGTCCCGGGCCGCTGCCGGTGGTGATCAGCATTCCCGTGGCGGGAGCCACGCGGCAGATTCGCCTCCCGCACACGGCCGAGTGGGACGAGCGGCTGGCCGAGCTGATCCGACAGGCCGCCGGCCTGTCGCTGGCGGTGGAGCTGCGGCCCTCAGCCACTGAGCCGTGAGCCCGCTGCCCGCAATGTCGACTGCTATCCTGCCGGGCGTGACCCGCTCCCGGTCGAAGGCCCCGCCAACCGGCGACGAGCTCGATGCCGCCATCCTCCGTGAGCTCCGCCGTCGGCCGAACGACTACGTCGACCTCTCGCCGCTGGCCGAGCAGCTGGGCGTCGAGCCGTTCAAGATGCAGCTCGCCGTGGAGCGGCTGGCCCAGCGCGGGATGGTGGTGGTCCCGTTCATCGAGCCGGGGACGGCCGGTGGGGCGATCCTGGCGGAGCCAGGCTTGCGCTGGCTCATCGAGCGAGAGGGCGGGAGGCCGAAGGACAAGCCGGTCGCCTTCAAGCTCGCGACGGGGCACGTCCGAGCCAGCGAAGAGGCTGAGCGCCTCCCACGCGCCCAGGTCTACGGGGTCAGGCGCCCGGCGCCCTAGCGGGGCGCGTCAGCGACCAGGCTGGCCGGCACATCAACCGGAATCGCCTCGCGCCGCGGATCGCCGCCCAGGAAGAACGCCGGGGCATCGTCGAATACGACGGCGTAGCGGGGCAAGTCGGGATCGAGCCCGCAGATCGGGCAGGTGACGCGCCCTTCCCCCGGCACCTCGATCTCAGCCTCGCAATGTGTGCATCCACGCGTGATCATCGGTCCCCTCCAGTCATGAGCGAGCACCATGCCCACTGGCCGTGGCGTATGCACGCCGCGTGCCTGCCGCTCAGACGCCGGCGCAGCGCGATCCGTTTCGCGCGCCGACCCTACTTGGGTGGGCCGTCTTCGCCGAGGAAGCGACGCAGGAATCGCTTGGTTGCTTCTTCGCGAGGACTGTTCAGGATCTGCTCGGGCGGTCCATCCTCCGCGATCACGCCCCCCTCCATAAAGATCACGCGGTCGGCCGCCTCGCGGGCGAAGTGCATCTCGTGGGTGACCACGATCATGGTGGTGCCCTCGTGGGCCAGCTCCTCCATGACGTGGAGCACTTCGCCGATCAGCTCCGGATCGAGGGCGCTCGTCGGCTCGTCGAACAGGAGGACCTTCGGCTCCATGCACAGCGCACGCGCGATCGCAACTCGCTGCTTCTGACCGCCCGACAGCCGGGCGGGGTATTCGTCCCGTTTCTCGATCAGCCCGACCTTCGCGAGGTACTTCTCGGCCAGGCCCACGGCTTCGTCCCGGGGAATCCCGCGCACGCGCGTGGGTGCTTCGATGCAGTTTCCGAGCACGGACATGTGCGGGAAGAGCGCGAACTCCTGGAAGAGCATGGAGGCACGGAGCCGAATCTGGCGGATCTGTTCCTGGTGCGCCCTGGACCGCGCCCTGAGCGGCGCCGCCTCTACGCGAAGGCCATCGATCTCGACCGATCCAACGGTCGGCTCCTCGAGGAAGTTCAGACAGCGCAGCAGCGTCGTCTTGCCGCTGCCGGATCGGCCGATGATCATCACCGCCTCGCGGCGGCGGACGTCCAGGTCGACGCCACGCAGGACGTGGTGATCGCCGAAATACTTCTCGATGCCTCGCGCCTCGACGATCACCTCGCCGACGTGCGACGGGACGGGATGGCTGGCATGCTCGACAGTCATCGGTCACCCCGCGCCATGCGCTTCTCGAGCCTCTCCTGAAAGAAGCTGAAGATGATGGTCAGTCCCCAATACACGACCGCGGCGATGGTGAGTGCGGCAAGCACCTGGTGCTCCGACCGCCCGACACGTTGCGCCCGCCACAGCAGCTCCGTGACTGCGATCGTGGAAACGAGGGCGCTGTCCTTGATCATCGCCACGAAGTCGTTGCCGATCGCCGGGATGACGATGCGCACGGCCTGCGGCAAGACGATCCGTCGGAAAGCGAGGCGCTCGGGCATACCAAGCGCCTGTGCGGCCTCGAGCTGGCTGCGGGGAACGGCCTGGATCCCAGCCCTGAAGATCTCGGTCATGTAGGCGCCGTAGTTGAACCCCAGCGCAATGATCCCGGCCGGGATCGCGTCCAGGCGGATCCCGGCGAAGGCGAGCCCAAAGTAGATGAAGTAGATCTGAACGAGGAGAGGCGTCCCGCGGACGAGCGAAACGTAGAGTGACGCCAGGGAATAGGCGATGGCGTTGCTGCTCAACCGTCCCAGGGCGCCGAGCAGGGCCAGCACGATCGCCAGAACGATCCCGACCAGCGAGACAAGGATGGTTATCCCGGCGCCCTGGAGGATGTACGGGCCGCTTTGGAAGATGAAGTCCCAGCTGACTTTGCCGGAGGACCAGAGGAATACTCCGATGATGCCGACCAGGACCACCCAGACGACGATGAACTGGCCTCGGAACCACCGTCGTCGTCGTCGCTGGGCGGCGACAATGTCATCGAGGATCGGGGCCCGCGCGGGCCGGAGCTCCGCTGCCGTCATGCGAGCGAGCTTCGGGCTGACATGGGGGACCTCAGTCCGGGCGCAGCGTGGTTTGCGCCACGCCACGCCCGGCTACTGGACGATTCCTACTGCTGCTTCGTCAGATCGATCCCGTCGAACCAGGTTTCGCTCATCGTTGTGAGCGTTCCATCATCGTGCATGTCCTGCACGATCTGGTTGACCGCAGCGACGAGTGACTCTCGGTCCTCGACCGACTTGTCGAAGCAGACTGCGAGGGGCTCGTAGAAGATCGGATCGCCGACCTTGCGAATCGCGTAGTCGTCGGCGATCGCGCCTTCGACAATGGGCAGCCCGCTGATCCAGCCCTCGAAGTCGGTTCGACCCGACGCCCACGAGTCCGCGCAGTCGATGTCCGTCGGCAGCGTCGTCGAGACGACTCCATCCGGAACCGCAGCGACCTCGCCGGCCTCAGGCGGCAGGGTGAGCGAGCCCTCCATCCAGTCGAGGTACGTGGTCGCCTCGCCAACACAGACGGTCGTCCCCGCGAAGTCGTCGATGCTCTGGATCGTCGACTCCTCGAAGGTGGCCATCTGCGCCGGGGTGAAGTAGTACGGCACCGTGAAATCGAGGATCTCCTTGCGATCCTCCGTGACGGTCACCGAGCCCACGGCGATGTCCCAGCGCTCCGCCCAATCGCCGGCGACGACCGCATCGAACGCGGGAGTGGTGTACTCCACTTCGACCCCGAGACGTGCAGCAATGTAGTTCGTCACGTCGATGTCGAAGCCCTCGTACTCACCAGTCTCTTCGTTGATGGACGACGCTGGCGGATAGGCGGGATCCGTGAAGGCGACGATCTTTCCGGCCTCGCAGATGCGGGCCAGGTAGCCGTCCACCTCGCCGTCGCAGACCAATCCCGCGCCGGCAGATGATGCGGCACTCTCAGCAGCGCTCTCGCCTGCGCTTGGGGATCCTCCCGTCTGGCACGCAGCCAACAGGAGGAGGCCGACAAAGAAGGGTGCGGCATAGCGCTTGGCTTTCATGTGCTGCCTCCGGTGCTCAACGGCTCGGCCTCACAACGAGTGTCGCCCGAGTGTGAATCGGCATTGTGTAGCACGGCGCGGACGCCATGTCGAGGATTAGATGGACGCAGATCGGCGGAGCTGGGCCGATCGCTGCCGAGCCGTGCCGGATGGGCATGCGGCCGCGTCGGTACACTCGCGCTATGACCAGCGTTCCGCTGTCCCGTGCCGCGACCCTGCCGTCGCGCTATTACGTCGACGCCGACATCCTCGACGAGGAGCGCGGTCGGATCTTCGGGCGCACCTGGCAGCTCGTCGCGCGCGCCGAGGACGTGGCGCGGGTCGGCGACTTCGTGCCCGTCACCGTGCTCGACGAGCCAATTGTCATCACTCACGGCCTCGAGGGCGAGCTGCGCGCCTTCTACAACGTGTGCCGACATCGGGCAGGGCAGGTGGCCCTCACTCGCGGCAACCGCAAATCGCTCCAGTGCCGCTACCACGGTTGGACCTACGGGCTGGACGGAACGTTGCGCGCCTGTCCGGAGATGGAGGAGACCGAGGAGTTCCGCAAGGAGGACTTCGGCCTGCTCCCGGTGCGGGTTGACCGATGGGGCCCGTTCGTGTTCGTCAACCTCTCCGATTCCGCGCCGCCGCTCCGCGAGGTGATGGGGGCCATCCCTTCCGAGGTTGAGCGGGCGGGTTTCGACGTGGACCGCATGCGGCTGGTCGAGCGTCGGGAGTACCTGGTCGAGTGCAACTGGAAGGTGTACGTCGACAACTACCTGGAGGGCTACCACCTCCCGATCGCGCATCCGCAGCTCTTCAAGGAGCTCGACTACGACGCGTATCGGGTCGAGGAGTTCCGCTACTACTCCAAGCAGCACGCGCCGATCCGCGAGCTGAAGCCCGGGGAGCAGCTGGGCGTCGACCGGCGCTACCTCCGGCAGCCGGGTGCCGAGGACAGCGCCCTCTACTATTGGCTCTTCCCGAACACGATGTTCAACATCTACCAGGACAACATGTCCTCGAACGTCATCCTGCCGCTGG
Organism: Candidatus Dormiibacterota bacterium; assembly: GCA_035632895.1. GTDB lineage: Bacteria > Chloroflexota > Limnocylindria > QHBO01 > QHBO01 > DASQFY01. The sequence goes on along the minus strand of DASQFY010000158.1, from coordinate 5,855 downwards.
GTCCGGACCGGACCCTCACCGTCTTCGAGTGGTTCTTCGCCGAGCCTGGCACGGGATCGGGCTGGGAGAGCATCCAGCAGTCGATCGCGTTCTCCGACGAGATCCAGCAGGAGGACATCGTCATCTGCGAGCAGGTGCAGCGCGGGCTGCGCTCGCGCGCCTACGACACCGGCCGCTTCAGCGCGAAGCGCGAGAACGGTGTCTACCACTTCCAGAACCTCGTCCGCGAGTTCCTGGGGGAGGAGTCGTGACCGCCAGGTATCGCCGTCAGCGATCGTCGAGCACCGCAAAGGCCGTTCCGGCATCGTCCGATCGCCGGGGGCGATCGCCCGGAGCGAGGGCACCGCTTCCGGCGCTCTTAGATCGGCGTGAGCGATATTCAAGTGGCGAAGGCTCCCTCGGATGACCGCGACGACACCTCGTGCCGACGGCAAGCTCACGGTCGCCCTCATCTCGGAGGTCTTCTGGGAGCCCGATGGCATCGGTCGTCTGAGCGAGCGCCTGGAGGAGGCCGTCAGCCGCGGTGCCGACCTCGCGGTCCTGCCGGAGCTCCCGTTGCACCCATGGCGTCCAGCCACCAAGGACGCGGTCGACGAGGACGCGGAACCGATGGGCGGGCCGCGCATGACCGCCCAGGCGAAGGCGGCGGCCGGCGCCGGTATCGGTCTGGTGGGCGGCATCGTTCACCGCGATGACGCGACGGGACGGCGAACGAGCCGTGCCCTCGTGTTCGATCGGTCGGGCGAGCTGGTGGCGACCTACGAGAAGCTGCACCTTCCCGAGGAGCCCGGTTTCTGGGAGACGAGCCATTGGGAGCCGGGGACGCAGGCGCCTGGGCGGATCGACGCGTTCGGCCTGCCGGTGGGAGTGCAGATCTGCAGCGACATCAACCGCCCCGAGGGCTCGCACGTGCTGGCGGCGCAGGGCGCCATGGCGGTGCTGGCGCCGCGCGCAAGCGAGGAGCGGACGTATCAACGCTGGAAGATCGTCTTCCGCGCGAACGCGGTGACCAGCTGCTGCTACGTCCTGTCCGTGAACCGGCCGCACCCCGAGGACGGAGTGCTGATCGGTGGACCGTCAATCGCGGTCGACCCTGCTGGGCAGGTGCTGGTCGAGACGACCGACCCGATCGCAATCGTGACGCTCGACGCAACGGTCGTGCAGCGGGCGAGGACTGCCTACCCCGGCTACCTTCCGGTCCGAGCTCGACTGTACGCGGACGCCTGGGGCGAGATTGCCGGACGCAACGGTGAGCCCGGCTAGTTCGTGAGCGTGAACCGCCCTTCGGCGATCAGCTCCACGCCGCGGTAGGCCCGCAGGATGTAGTTCCCCGGACCCCAGCTGCCGGGGCCGCTGATCAGCCCATTCGTATTCACCGAGAAGCCGGCGATCTGCGCGTCAGCGTTCACCGGGAGATCGCTGCCCTCCCGTGGCTGCATCACGGTGAGGGTGGCACCGTCGGCCTCGATCCTGATCACCTCTTCCTGGATCTCGCTAACTCCAAACGGCCCGGGCAGCGCAATCGAGTGAGCGAAGACCTGGCCCGGGCCGAAGGTGTCGGTCGGGTTGACAACCTCGCGGGTCGTCTGGTTCAGGCCGAGGCCGAAGGTGACGGTCCCGGGGAGGGCGACGGGCGCCGCCGACTCGCCGGGCGGGCCAGAGGATGGAATGAACGACGGCGATGCGCGGGGGGTCCCCGACGGCTCCACCGATGCGGCTGGCTCCAGGATCGGGGGTGCATCGGGGATGATGCCGGACAGGAGCAGCCCCACTCCGATCGCCACGATGATCGAGCCGACCGCCGCACCGATCGAGACGAGCGAGTCCTGGTCGGTGGGGATCGCTGGCTGCGGGCCGGATCGGGCGGCTACGGCCTTGATCGGGACCCCGCACGAGCGGCAGACCTGCGCCCACGAAGGGTTTGCGCGGCCGCAGTTGAAGCACTCGACGGTATCGCCGGTCATGCCGAAGGCTTCTCCTCATCCGATGGCCCCGTGGTGCAGCCTAGCACGCAGGTGACGGGCGGCGGCGAGATCGCCGACGGGGCGCTAGTTGCCCTTTGACCCCTTGGGCCTCCGACGCTTGAGGACCGATGGCTCGGCCGCCATCGCGTCGCGCGCCTCTGTCAGGGAGGCGTATGGGCCGAGCACCAATGGCTGGCCCAACTCGTCATGCCGGTGGTCATCGGTCAGGTACCAGACGCTGCCGGCCTGCTCGATCACGAACCGATCATCTGCGCTGCGGTATCGGCCTGCGCGCTCCCGGCGTACTTCCATCAATCCACCTCGGTACGAACTGTCCATTGAGGCAGCATCCATCATGCCGTTTCCTAGGCACCATGACCGATCCGATCCTGTTGGCGGCACTCCTGCTCGCATCTAGCGGCGCGACCGCGCTGTGCGGCGCGCTCATCTCGCGGCGCGTCCACGACCGACGCGTCCAGGCTCGCCTCCAGGAGTCGATGCACCTCTACGCCGTCGCCCGCGCCTTCTTCGCCGAGCGCCGCAGCCCCGTCTGACGCCGGCGGTTCCGCGCCCTGAGGAAGAGCGCTGTCGGAAGCGCTCGATCGGCTATGCTCGGCTGGAATGCGCAGAGGCGCTCTGGCACTCCCCATTCTGCTTCCCGTCCTTCTGGCCGCCTGTACTGGCGGCCAGAGCTCTGCCGTTCCTTCCCCATCGCCGAGCGACGCAGCGCCATCTGAGGCTGCCAGCCCGAGCGTGAGCGTGGCGCCACGGCCGTCGTAGTCATCCAACGCCACTGGCGGTTGCTGGCCACCGCGGCTGGGGCGCTGTGGCTCGTTCTCATCATGACCAGGATCGTGCCCGCCGACCTGACGCCGAGGGACGCGCACGCCTACTGGGCCGTCAACCCCTCCGACCCATACCGCGGGGCGCAGCTCGGGGCCGAGGACGCGTTCCTCTACGCGCCGGCGGTAGCCCAGCTGCTGGCTCCTTTCACCGAACTCCCGTTTGACGTCTTCCGCGTGGGGTATGCGTTCCTCGAGCTGGGCGCGCTGGTCGTGAGCGGCCTGGCCTACACGCTGGTCATCCCGGGCGTGGTCGAGGACGTGGTCCGCGGGAACGTTCATATCCTGCTGGCCCTGGCCATCGTGGCCGGATTCCGCCTGCCAGCCGCATGGGCCGCCGTGCTGCTCACCAAGGTCACGCCCGGGATCGGGCTCGTCTGGTTCGCCGTGCGCCGGGAGTGGCGCGCGCTGGCGCAGGTGGCGGTAGTGACCGCTGCCATCATCGGTGTCTCCATGCTGGTCGGCGGGATCACGCCGTGGGCGGATTGGCTGAGAGTGCTGGGGAGCAACGCGGGATCGGATCGAACGTTCACCTACCTGGGCGTCGCTCCACCACCGCTCCTGGTGCGCCTGCCGCTGGCGCTGGCCGTCGTCGCGTGGGGGGCATGGTCGAATCGGCGTTGGACGGTCCCGATCGCCGCCCTGCTGGCGCTGCCAGTCATCTGGCCATCGGGGTTCGCGCTGCTGGCGGCCGTGCCACCACTCTGGTTGGCCGATCGTCGCTCGGATGAGACGGCTGACCGCTCGAAAGGCTAGCTCCCGGCGTCCGTGCCGTGGATATGAGCCATGTACGCCGCCGCCTGCGCGCGGCGCTCCAGGTTCAGCTTGGCGAGGATTGAGCTGACATAGTTCTTTACCGTCTTGTCGGACAGAAACACTTCAGCCGCGATCTGCTTGTTCGTCTTGCCTTCGGCGACGAGAAGAAGAATCTTCTGCTCCTGGGACGTCAGCTGGGCGAGCTCGTCCGGCTGGTCGCCGGTTGCGATGCGCCGGATCCGCTCGAGGACCCGTCCTGTCACCGCTGGGTCGAGCAGGGATTCACCCCGCCCGACGGCCTCGAGCGCAGCAACCAGATCGCGGGCACGAACCTGCTTGAGGAGGTAACCGCTCGCCCCGGCGATGATGGCCGACAGCACCGCGTCCTCATCGGGGTAACTCGTCAGCATGACAACGCGCGTGTCGGGCATCTCGGCGCGGATCTCCCGGCACGCCTCGACCCCCGAGCCATCAGGAAGTCGAACGTCCATCACAACGAGGTTCGGCCGGAACCTGCGAGCAGCCTTCACGGCCTCGGCCACCGTGCCCGCTTCCGCGACGACGTGGAACTCCGGCCGGCGCCCGAGCAGCGCCGCGAGCCCATGGCGCACGACTTCATGGTCGTCGACGATGAGCAAGCTCAGCGAGGGAGTTGACGAGGACTCAGTCCCAGGCACCCGGCCTCCTACTTTTGCTCAGGGTCGGGGATACGCACCACAACACGGGTGCCCGCTCCGGGGCGGCTATCGAGCGTCACCGTGCCACCGACCTTGGCGGCTCGCTCGCGCGTGTTGGCGAGACCCTGATGCCCGAGCTTAACAACGCCGGCTGGATCGAAGCCGATCCCGTTGTCCTCGATCCTCAGCTCCAGCGTAGCCCCATCCATCGGTGCCGCCAGCTCCAGGCTCGCGCGAGTGGCGCGCGAGTGGCGCGCGACGTTGCTGAGCGACTCGCTCACGATCGCCAAAAGGTGTCCCGTGACCTCCGCAGACGGTTCGGCGACGGCATCAGGGAGGCGGAGCTCGAGGTCGACGATCATGTTGTGTCGGTACTCCTCGACGAGGGCTGCAAGGCCCACGAGGAGCGAGGCGCCCTCCAGCAGCTCCGGCCGCAAGCCGAAGATGAAGTTGCGCACGTCCTGGATTGAGAGATGAATCGCATCGATCGCCAGTTCCACGCGTGCGGCAGCCTCGGAAGGATCCTCCTCCATCAGCGCTGCAATGTCCTCGAGTGAGAGACCCACGGCGTACATGTTCTGGATGATGCCGTCGTGAAGATCCTTCGAGATGCGTTCCCGCTCGTCGACGACCGCAAGCCGCTGTAATTGCTCGTGCAGCCGAGCGTTCTCCATGGCGATGCCGGCGTGCAGAGCGAAGGTCTCGACAAGGGATTGGTCCTCGTCGCTGAATCGGTCGCTGCCAATCTTGTCAGTGAGGTAGAGACGGCCGAGTGAGGTGCCCTTGACCGTGATCGGTACCCCCAGGAAGCTCGTCATTGGCGGATGGTTCGCCGGGAACCCATACCGGCGCGGATCGGTGTTGATGTCCGTGATGCGGAACGAGCGCGTCTCGCGGATGATCAGACCCAGCAGACCATGCCCCTCCGGCAGCGCGCCGATGCGCCGTCGCGCCTCGTCGTCGATTCCGCTCGTGATGAATCGCTCGATGCGCCCATTTGCATCGACGATCCCGAGCGCGGCGTATTCGGCGGCGACCAGCGGTCGGACGCCGTCGACGATGACCTGCAGCGCGTCATCGACCGACGTCAGGCCGGCGATTCCGCGGACGGCCGCGTCGAGGGCAGCGTGCACCTCGCCCAGGGCATGGGGCGCGGCTACTTTCGGATCGAGCATCAGCGATGAGGATAGCAACCGCATGTGCAGCGCCATCGGTGCCGCACGGCCCGTCAAAACGTGCCGCAGGTCACTGGTCGCGCCGCCGCGTGGCGCCGATGATCGCCGGCATGGAACAGCTGTCCAACGGATGACGTCACGCCTGCTGCTCGCGACGGACTTGTCGTCCGCGTCCGAGCGCGCCGCAATGGAGGCGATTCGCCTGGCTGCCGAGTCCGGCGCAATGCTTCTTGTGCTCAGCGTCATCGATGCCGGCCGGCTTCGCATTCCCGGCGGCCCATTCCTGCGGCGCGTCGATCAGGAACGGGCGCGCATCGAGACCGGGGCCCAGGTTCTCGTCGCTCGTGCCCGCGCCGCCGGCGTCAGGGCCACCTTCCTCGTTTGGGAGGGCGACCCTGCGGAGGCGATCCTCGCCGCATCCGAAGCGGAGAGCGTGGACCC
>DASQFY010000157.1:0-11572 GCA_035632895.1 Candidatus Dormiibacterota bacterium | reverse complement strand
CGGCCGGCAGGTTGTAGCAGCTGTTGGTCGGGTTCTGGCTGGTCGTGTACTCGTGGTTGCCGACGACAGGGCGGGTGATGCTCTTGACCCGCCCCCAGGTAGGGTCGTAGTTCGCCATGAAGTCCGAGAGCTCGCCGCATTCGTACTGGATGTCGCCCAGCGCGAGGACGGCGTCGGGGTTTCCGTCCACCAGAAGATCCGACGTCGCGCCCTCGTCGCACGCGGCGCCAGTGCTCCTGGCACTGCACGCAATATCGCCGGCCGCTATCACGATCGGGTCATGACCAAGCGGAGGCGTGGCCGTCGGCACGGGCGTACCGCCGCCCGGGGGTGGCAGCGTGGGCGTGGCGGTCGGTGTGGGCGTGGCGGTCGGTGTTGACGAGGGCGTGACGGTCGGGGTGGGCGACGGCGTCTCATCGCTGGTGGTGACGATCAGCTGCGGGGCGGTTGTCACGCCGCTCTCGCGGCTGGCATAGCTGATGGCCTGTGTGCTCTCGCCGACCATGGCGAAGCTGCGGAGACCGCGTGCGCCGGTCACCAGGCTGGTGAGGTCGGCCTGGGTCCAGGACCCGGCGGCAAAGGGGGCGAGCGAGCCAACGCCGCTGCTGCCCACCTGAGGGGCGCTGGTGTAGGTGATCGACTCGCTCCAGCTGGTATCGCTGACCGGTCGCACCTGGTAGCCGGAGGCGGAGGCGCTGTTGGCCCACACCCGCAGCGTCACGTTGGTGATCGTGCCGCCGATGCCCGAGAGGTCGAAACGCAGGTAGCTGCGCACATCAGGCGAAATGTCGGTGCGCAGCTTAGTGCCGGTGCCGAAGCTGGAGTTGGAGCGGCCGCCGTCGACGTAGGTGTCGGCGACCGGGGTCAGGCTGATGGTCGCCGCGGTCGCCCGCCTGGGAAGAGGAGTGGCCGAGATGGCAAGAGATAGGCCGGTGAGGATAATTGCGAGAAGGATCCACCTGCCCGCGGAGCGGCGAGGGCACGGCCGCGCCGCACGATGATCTGCGGTTGTGCGTGGATAGGCCACAGTTCCCCCACGAGAGCACCCTTAGGGTGCGACCATAGCCACGCCCATCGCGCCGCACAAGGACTTTGGTGCGCGGTTTGCTCGCCGCAACGGAAAATAGTCCGGCTACTCCGGCGGCGCCCAGCCGTGAATCAGCTGGTCGTGGAAGCGCGGCGCCGCATCGGGGGAGGTCGGCTTCGGCACCGGCGCGATCGGCAGATGGCCACGTTGCGCTGCCGCGAAATAGGCGCACACATCGGTCAGGGGACACAGGCCGCAGATCGGTCGAGGCGCGCGACACGTGTCCCGGCCGTGCCGGATCAGCTCGACGTGAAACGGGTACACCTCCTCCGGTAGAAGGACTTCCTCGAGGAGGTCGTGGGCGCCTTCGAGGGGCGTGCGCGGCGGCAGCATGCCAAGCCGAGTGGCCACCCGATGGACGTGGGTGTCGACCGGCAGGGTCGGCCGCCCAAAGTTGAAGAGCAGCACGATGGCCGCCGTCTTGCGCCCGATGCCCGGCAGCCCCACCAGCCAGTCGCGTGCCTCGCGCAGTGGCAGCGTGGCCAGGAACGAGAGATCCCAGGTGCCGTGGGTCACCGCCTTGACCTCGGCCAGCACATGCTGGATGCGTGGCGCCTTGGTTGGCGCCAGGCCTCCGGGGCGGATCACATCCGTGAGCTCATCGGTCGGCGCCGCCAGTACCTCCTCCCAGGTGGCGTACCGAATGCGAAGCGCGGTGAAGGCTCGGAACGAGTTCGTGTCGGCGGTGTTCTGCGACAGGATCGTGAGCACCAGCTCGCTCAACGCGTCCAGCCGCGGCCCGGCCCAGGCCGGGTGGTCGTAGCGCTCGCCGAGGCGTTCGAGCGCCACCTCCGCCAGGCGCCGCCGGCGACGGCGGTCGGCGGCGAGCTTCTGCGGGCTCGGACCCCGGCGCGGGCGGACAGGCACACGGGCCGGAGGCACGGGCTGGCGTTCCTGGATGCGTCAGCGGCCGGGATCGGCCAGCGCCAGGCCCACGCCGATCGTTCGCGCCAGCCGTTCCGCCGCATTGGCCAGCAGCCTCTCGGTGTCCGCCATCGCCTCGGCCAGATCCATCGGTCCCTCGGCCACCGGCTGCACGACGGCAAACACGCCCGAGGCATCCAGCGCCGACGCCCCCGAGCCGAGCCCTCCGCATAGCAGCACCACCGGGGCGTTCCTCGTCCGCGCCAGCCGTGCGACGCCCATGGCCGCCTTGCCGGAGAGGGTCTGCTCATCCGCGCGACCCTCACCCGTGATCACGAGCTCGGCGGCCTCGAGTGAGGTTGCCAGGTCGACCAGGTCGGCGACGACCTCGACCCCCGAGCGCACCACTGCCGGTGTGAAGCCGAGGAGCGCGGCCGTCGTCCCACCGGCGGCACCGGCGCCCGGCAGGTCGGCCACCGACCGGCCGGAGGCCTTCTCGATCGCCTCGCCGAACCGCACCAGCGCGGCATCCAGCTCCTCCACGGCCGCCGGGTCCGCTCCCTTCTGCGGGCCGTAGGCCGCAGCCGCACCCATCGGTCCGCACAGCGGGTTGGTGACGTCGGAAGCGACGACCACGTTCATCCCGGCCAGTCGCGGGTCGAGCTCCGTCGCATCGATCCGCGCCAGGCGAGCCAGGGCGGCGCCACCCGGCGGCAGCTCGGCCCCGTCGCGATCCAGGAGGTGGGCGCCAAGGGCGGCGAGCATCCCGGCGCCGCCGTCGGTGGTGGCGCTCCCGCCGAGGCCCACCGTGATCCGCTCCACGCCCGCATCAAGCGCGGCGCGCACCAGATCGCCCGTCCCGCGCGTCGATGCCGCGCGCGCGGAGACCGGGGTGCGCTCGTCAACTGCCAGGCGCGCCAGCCCAGACGCGGCAGCCATCTCCACGAAGGCGCCGTGACCGTCGTCGAGCAGCAGCCAATCCGCCTCGATCGGCCGTCCCAGGGCGTCGACGGTGGCCACCATCCGGCGCTCGGCACGCTCCCCGAGCGAAACCGCCAGGGCAGCCAGGGTGCCCTCGCCGCCATCGGCCATCGGCGCACGGACGATCTCGTCGTTGGGTCGCGCGCGCATCCAGCCGGCGGCGATCGCATCGGTCACGCCGACCGAGTCGAGCGCGCCGCCGAAGGAGTCGGGGGCGATGACGACCGTCAGAGGGCGTGAAGTGGTCACGGGCGCTTGAGGGCCCTGCGGCGTTCCTGGTAGGCGGGGATTGTGCGGATCGGTGGCCGCAGCTCATCCCCGATCTCGCGCACCTCGAGGTTGAACCGCTCGCGTTCCTGGTTGATCACCTTCATGCCGCGCCCAACCTCGGTCAGCAGCTCAATGCGATGGCGCTCCTCCAGCTTGCGGATGGCGCCCTGCAGGATCACATACGCCATCTGCGACAGGTTGCCGATCGGCTGGTTGCGGTGGATCCGGCGCTCCAGGTCGACCTGGCCGATGGCGGACAGCCCGCCGGCCTCCAGGATGTCGATCAGCAGGCCAATTTCCACCGCGTAGCCGCTGAAGAACGGGATCGACTCAAGCGCCGAGCGACGTCCCGCATACTCCCCCGACAGCGGCTGGATCATGCCCGACAGCTCCGGGAAGAAGAGGTTGATCAACGGGCGCGCCATCAACTCGGTCACGCGCCCGCCACCTTCCGGAAAGAGGCGATCGCCCTCCCGGATCGGGCGCTGGTAGAAGCCCTTCACGTACTGGAGTCGGGATTCGCGCAGGAGCGGCCCGATCAGGCCGTACACGAAGCGCGGCTGGATGTTCTTGATGTCGGTATCGATCCAGGTCACGATCTCGCCGTCGAGCACGTGCAGGCTCTTCCACAACGCCTCGCCCTTGCCGACGTGCGAGCCGAGCTCGGGCAGGATCTGGCTGTGACGAATCACCGGCACGCCCAGCTCGGACGCGATCTCGGCAGTCCGATCAGTCGAGTCGGAGTCGATCACCACCATCTGGTCGATCAGCGGGACGCGATCCATGAGCGGCCCTTTGATCCGTTTGATGACCAGGCCAATCGTCCCCTCCTCATTGAGCGCCGGCAGGCCAACGCTGATCGTCAGGCCCTGCCGCTCCTTGAGCTCCACCAGCTTGCGGATGTCGCGGAACTCCCCGGCGTGAAACGTGTTTTCGGCGAACCAGCGGTCGACCACGGTGGGCAGGGAGCGACCCTGCTCGACGTAGGCGTCGGCCGCCGCCAGCGTGCCCTCCGCCGCACGAAGCTCCTCGAAGGTCGCTACACCGAGCTTTTGCTTGGTCTTGACCACGATCACCGTCGGCTTGGCCTTGGAGGCGACCGTGTCCGCCACGATGCCGAACAGGAAGCGGCCGTCTGGCGCCGCGTTCGACGGATGAGCCGATGCGCCCATCACCACCAGATCGTGCAGAGCGGCCTCGCGCAGGATGGCGGTGCGGACCGATGCCGACTCGCGCAGCAGCCCCTTCACCTTGCGCCCGCCGAGGTGCTGGCGCGCGAACGTGTCGAGCGCCTCCTGCTCGCGCTGGGCCGCCCGCTCGCCGATCCCCTTCGGGACGACGTGCAGGACCACGACCTGCGCCCCGAAGCGCTTGCTGAGGTCGCGCGCCAGGCGCATGGCCAGCTCGGCGTGCGGACCACCGCGCACCGGGACCAGGATCGAGCGCACCTGGTCGACACCGCGCTGCTTCACCACCGCGATGTCGCACGGCGACTCGCGTACCACCGAGTCGATCGTGGGCGAGAAGACCGAAGCCTCTCCGGCTCGGTGCTCCGCCTCCGCCCGCGCGGCGGCCGCGGCCGTCGGTGGGCCGCCCCAGCCGAAGATGACCAGGTCGGTGCTCTCCTCGCCGACCGCCTCGATCACGCCATCCGCCGCGCGCCGCCCGATGCGGACCATGGTCCGGATCTCGACCCCCTCCTCGTCCCCAAAGTCGAGCACGCGCTGCAGCAGACGGCGCGCGGTACGCGCCTGGGTCGCGCCCTCGGACAGGCTGACGCCCTCCGGCACCTCGACGATGCCGAGCGCGGTGATCTCGGTCGGTCGGCCGTTCCTCACCCCCGAACCGATGCGCACCAGATCGCGCGCCGTCCGCGGGTTGGCGAGCGGCAGCAGGATCCGATACGGCTCGCGACGGCGGGACGGCATCAGCCGACCCCGGCGCCGTCGCGCATCTCACGCCAGCGGCTCACCAGGTAGGGCTTCAGCTCCTCGAACTCGCGCGCCTGCGCGTCGATCACGCGCTCGGCCTGATCGGTCGTCATCTGCAGCGTCTCGCCGACGAAGGCAGCCGTGCGCGCGAAGTAGAGCGAGGTCAGTGCTGCCAGCAGCTGCTCACGGTCTGCGCCCGGGCGGTGGAAGGCGACCATCGAGTCGTACAGGCAACGGATCCACAGCTCGGCCGGGAAGTGGAAGTCGGCCGGCTTCGGTGGGATCTCCAGCGACAGCACGCGCTCGAGCTGCTCCTCGGCGAGCATCGAGCGCCACACGTCTCGCTGCGAGAGCCGCGCGTTCTCGAAATTGTTGATCAGCTTCTCGTGGCTGACGTCGATCGGCTCGGGGGCGATCACGCGCTCGAACCCGTACTCAGGGATGGCATGCGAGCTGCGCACGCGCAGCCATCGGTCCTCGTAGTGGGCGGCCAGCGAGAACAGGGTGCCCACCACCTGCCGGAACATCGGCCCCAGGTCGGAGGCCGGATCCTTGGCGTCGTGGATCTTGGCGCCGAGCCGCGCCTGGCAGACGGCGAAGCCCTCGTTGATCGCCGAGTGGGTCATCCAGATGTCGATCCCGAAGCGCGCGGTCAGCTCGTCAAACGTGGGGAGCTCGAGGTAGCGCTGGACCAGGTCGCCGCTGACCCCGAAGTCGCCGCCGATCGGCTGGCGGATACGCGCTCCGTAGAGTGCCCTCGTCAACGGATAGGCGATGTTGTTGGTGATGGTGCCGTCGTACTTGTAGCGGGCGTACATGGGCGTCACGAAGTCATAGCCGCCCTTCAGGATCGGTCCGGCCAGCAGCTCGACCCACTCCGGCACGATGCTGCGCAGGTCCGAGTCGACCATGACCATCGCCTTGACCTTGAGCTCGCGCGCCACCTCGAACAGGGCGCGCACGGCAGTCCCCTTGCCGCTCGTGCCCTGGTAGGTGACGCTGATGCGCTGCAGCTTGTGGCGCGGGCTGATGAGGATGATCTTTTCGATGTAGTCCGGGCTCTCGGTGCTGACCGCGACGTGTGGGGTGTCATCGGGCGAGCCACCGTCGCTGTTGACCAGGATCGGCTTCAGATCCGGAAAGTACTGGACCATGCCGGCCGTGGCGGCGCGCACCACGTAGCCAATCGTCTCCGCGTTGCCGAAGCTCGGGATCCCCACCATCAGGTCGGCGCTGCCCACCCGGCGGACCTCGGCAAGCCCATGCTCGTCGAGCGCGGACTGAAGCTGGGTGGGTGGGTTCGAGGTCAGGCGGGCACCTCCGGGGCGTCGCTTTTCGTGCTCGCTCGGGTGGACAGCGTAGCAGTTGTCCCTGACGGTCGAGCGGGCCGGCGGCTGGGCGCGCCTCGCCTGGCGGGCTCCTCGCGTTACGGGCGCCTCACCTTGCCGGCAACCGGGCTGTCGTCGTCGTCGATGTGAACCACCTTCGGGGGGCGCTGGCCGAACAGGCGCCCCGCGGCGCTGGGCATGCGCATCGGCTCGGTGGAGATCTGGAGCCAGTCCTCTGCGATCTCTCCGGGCCGATATTTCGAGTTCATGTGCTTGGCAACATAGAAGTCGAACCCGTTCGAGCGCCAGGCGTGGAGCCAGTTGCGAATCGGCAGCCGGACGGCCGGGCTGACACGGACGCGCACGTTCTCCTCGACCACCGAGGCAAGCAGGCGGCGGCGCTCCAGGTAGGGCACGTCGTGGAGAGGCTGCCCGTCGAGCTCGACCAGGTCAAGCGCCACGAAGGCCCGGCGTGTCTCGGCCTCGATGGGATCCGGGAGCTCGTCCTCGAGCCCCTCCTCCGCGATTGCGTCCGCCAGGTGGCGTGCCGCGCTCCCCTCGCCGATGAACGGCTGGCTGGTCCAGATCCCGTCGATCAGCGCCTGGTCGGCGTCTACCATCGGCTCCAGCACTTCCGCCGCCTCGGCGAATGGACCGCCCACGGGCTCGCCCTGGCCGTCGGTGAGGGTCACCCGACCGTCAACGACCCGCGCCATGATCCGATCGCCCTTCCAGCATGGCTCGAACAGCCACTCGACGCTCTGCACCACGGCATTCGAGAGGCTCGCCAGCTGCGGGAGATGCGATCGGTCCTCGCTCATCGTCCTTCCTAAGGTACCCGTCAGAGCACGGCCTCGTTCATCCAGGCCCGATATCGCCCGTACCGATCGAATGGCGCCAATCGGGCCGGTCTGGAGTCATTCGATCGCCGCTGGCGATCGCTGGGCACGGGACGAGGCCGATCGGCTCTGATTGATCGCCAGCGGCGATGATCCAGACCTCGGCGGCCACGAAGGATCAGGTTCCGTCGTACAGGGCGAGCTGCCCTTCCTCGATCTCGGCGCCGACCTCAATGCGGATCTGCTCCCAGGCATCCAGGTCCCACTCGCCGACGAAGGTGATGGCGGTCCCCTCCTTGCCGGCGCGGGCCGTCCGCCCGACGCGATGGACGTACGTGTCGGCGTCCTCCGGCAGGTCATAGGACAGGACATACGGCAGGTCGGTGATGTCCAGCCCGCGGCTGGCGACGTTGGTGGCGACCAGGAAGCGGATCTTGCCGGAGCGGAAGTCGGCCAACGTCCGATCGCGCTCGCGTTGCGACAGGCCGCCGTGCAGCGCCGCCACGTTCTTGCCTCGGCGCGCGAGCGTGGCGGCCAATCGGTCCACCCCGATCTGGGTATGCCGGAAGACCAGCAGCCGATCGAAGCCGAAGCCATCGGTCAGCTCCAGCAGCGCGCGGACCTTGTCCTGCTCGGCCACGAAGTACACGAGCTGGCGCACCGTCTCGACCGTCCGCATCTCCGGCCGCACCACGATGTGCTCGGCGTTGCGGTCCATGAATCGGTCGCAGATGCGCAGGATGGCGTACGGCATGGTGGCGCTGAAGAGCGCCGTCTGGCGCTGGCGCGGACAGCGCGACAGGATCGTCTCGACGTCCACGATGAATCCCATGTCGAGCATGCGGTCGGCCTCGTCGAGGATGACAGTGCGTACCTGGTCGAGCCGCAGCTCCCCGCGGCGGATGAGGTCCAGCACCCGCCCCGGCGTGCCGACCACCACCGGCGTGCCGCGCTTGAGGCCGGCGATCTGGCGCTCCATGCTCGATCCGCCATAGATGGCGACGGCCGTCACATTGCGGAATGCCCCGATCCTGCGAATCTCCTCGGTAACCTGCACGCACAGCTCGCGGGTAGGGGTGAGCACCAGCGCCTGGACGTGGCGTTGTGAGGCGTCGACCTTCTCGACGATCGGGATGCCGAAGGCTGCAGTCTTACCCGTGCCGGTCTGGGCCTGCCCGATGAGGTCCTTGCCGGCCCGCAGCGGACCGATGGCGCGTGCCTGCACCTCGGTCGGCTCCGTGAAGCCCATCTTCTCGATGGCCCGCGCGATGGTGACCGGCAGCTCGATCTCGCCGAAGCGATGGCCCTTCTGCGCGGCGAGCACCGCGGCAAGAAAGGCGGGATCCTCAGGAGTGTCGACGGCCTGGGCGACGTCGCGATCCGGGACGGGGGGTGGGTTTCGGCGGCGCGCGGTGCGGGTGGCACGGGGCGCCGGGAAGGATTCAATCTCTGGCAAACGGGCTCTCTCTACGCCTGAACTGGGCCCGATCGTACCACGAGACGCCCCACTTGACACCTAGACGATACTCTGTCTCAACTGATACTCGATCCCACAGGCACTTGAGGACCGATGCCGCTCACCGCAATCCTGGTTACGGCCGGAGCCTTCCTGTCCGCCATGGTCGGGGGCGTGGTCGCGCTCCGTGCCACCCGCTCGGTGGGGATGATCATTGCGGTGGGGGCCGGAATCCGCATCGGGGCCGCCTATTTCGACCTGATACCCGAATCGGTGGAGCACCTTGGCGGCTCGCTCGACCTGGCGATGATCTTCACCGCGGTTGGGTTCCTGGCCTTTTACGCGGTCGAGAAGCTGACGACCCTGCACGTGGGACACGAGACCGCGACAGAGCTCGAGCACGAGGATGCCGCGCACCGGCACGTGGGGATCATCGGGGCCAGCGGCATGAGCCTCCACAGCTTCCTGGACGGCGTGGCACTCGCCGCGGCGCTTGTGGTCGGCGGCGGACTGGGGCTGGTGATCGCCGCCGTGGTGATCATCCACCGCTTCAGCGACGGGATCGGCATCGTGAGCCTGCTCCTCGCCAGTCACACGCCACCGGCCGAGGCGTATCGCTGGGTGGGCGTGGTAGCGATTGCGCCGGTCCTCGGCGTTCTCTTGGGGCTGGCCCTGCCGATGCCCGATGAGGTGCTCGGCGGCTTGCTCGCCATCTTTGCCGGCTTCTTCCTGTACATCGGGGCGGCGGAGCTCCTGCCCGAGGCGCACCGCTCCGATCGGTCGCGCTGGATCGTGGTGGCCACCCTCTTCGGCGTGGCTGCCATCTACCTGTTCTCTGTCTTCGCCGGGGCGATCGGAGCGCCGCTATGACGGCCCCAACCGCGCAGCGCCTGCGAGCCGCAGGGGAACGCGTGACACCACAGCGCCTGCAGGTTGCCGAGGCGCTGGCCGCCGCCGGCCGGCAGCTCACCGCGCAAGAGCTCTGGGAACGGTTGCGCCGGCGCGAGCCGGCGATCGGGCGGGCGACCGTCTTCCGCACCGTGGAGGCACTCGTGGCGGCCGGTGTGGCGCGGCGCCTCGAGCTGGAGAACCACGTTTACGGCTATGTCGCCTGCCAGCCGGAGCATCACCACCACCTGGCCTGCAGCATCTGCGGCCGGGTGGAGGAGATCGGCGAGGCCTACGTCCGGGCGGTCGCGGAGCGGGTTGCGGCCGACACCGGCTTCGAGATCGACGACGCGCGGCTCGATTTCTACGGGCGCTGTGCGGCCTGCACGGCCGCCGAGGCCTGACGCTCGGGCTGACCGGTGCTCGCCTCGCCCGTCGCCGCAACGTCCACGGAAACGGCGGTGACCCCATCGGTCTTGGCCGGGCGGGCATAGCCAGTCGGATGGGCAACACGCCAGGCCCAGGCGTCTCCCAGCATCTCCTCGAGCTTGCTGTGCAGCGGCTGCCAGCCGAGCTCCCGGCGGGCGCGGCGGGAGGACGCCACCAGTACGGGCGGATCGCCGAGCCGCCGCTTGACCACGCGGGCCGGAATCGCGCGCCCGGTCACCTTGCGGGCCGCCTCGACCACTTCCCGCACGCTGAAGCCGGCGGCTGAGCCGAGGTTGTAGACCTCGAGGGACGGGTCCGTGTCGCCGGTCGCCTCGAGGGCAAGCAGGTGGCCGGCGGCCAGGTCGCGCACGTGGATGAAGTCGCGGATGCAGGTGCCATCGGGCGTCGGATAGTCCTGGCCGAAGATCTGGACGTGGTTCGCCTCGCCGGCGGCAACGCGCAGCACCAGCGGCATGAGGTGCGTCTCCGGCTCGTGTTCCTCGCCGTTCCGGGCGGTGGCGCCCGCCACGTTGAAGTAGCGCAGGCTGATGGCGCGGAAGTCGTGGCTGGCGGCGAACCAGCGCATCGCGCCCTCGAAGGCCAGCTTGGTCGCGCCGTAGGGGTTGATCGGCTCGGTGCGATCAGCCTCCGCGATCGGGACGCGGCGCGGCTCTCCGTAGACCGCGGCCGATGAGGAGTAGACCAGTCGCGTCACGCCGGCGGCGCGCATCGCCTCGAGGAGGGCGACGCCTCCGGTCACGTTGTTGCGGTAGTACAGCCCGGGGTCGGTCATGCTCTCGCCGACGAGTGACTTGGCCGCGCAGTGCAGGACGGCGTCGATCCGATCCCGGCGCAGCACCCCCTCGAGGCGGGCCTGGTCCTCGATCGAGCCTCGCACCAGGCGCGCCGGCTTTACCACCGCGGCCGCGTGGCCGGTCGACAGGTCGTCGTAGACAGTGACGGCATGGCCGGCCTGCACGAACGTCTCCACGCTCGTCGACCCGACGTAGCCGGCACCGCCGACGACCAGGATGCGCAATCCGCGACCTCCCTTCGGATCCTTCGCTCAGCCGGCCCGGGACCCGACCGTCCGCGGGCGAGGAACGCTCGCGACGCTGACAGGCGCCAACGACGGCCCACTGCCAGGCACCGCGAACGACTCGGTTGCCGTCCGCGCCAGCTCGGGATCGAACGGCGCGGAGATGCGCGTCGCGCCCGCCGAGGCGGCAGCACGGACGTCGGCCAGCGTCCGGAATCGCCCGCAGGCCTTCACTTGCACGCGCGGTCCCACACTGTCCCGCAGCACGCCGGTGCGCTGCACGGTGCGACGCGCGGGGGCCTCACCCGCCGAGGTCACGACGTAGTCGGCGCCGGCGCGCTCGGCAAGCCGGCAGGCCTTGCGCAGCAGGTCCTCGCCGAGTGGCTCCGCCTCCACGATCACGCCGGCCAGGGCCAACGCCGAGTGGGCCATATCGATCACTGCCAGCATGTCGTTGTAG